>NZ_JBFRFR010000073.1:0-78520 GCF_052114925.1 Bradyrhizobium sp. 2TAF36
AAGCTGACCATGGTGGCGGCGGCCATTACCGTGCTGTTCTTCCTGCTCGCGATCTTTGCATCGGCACTCGCGGTGCAGAACCCGTTCGATCCGGCGCAGCTGCAATTGATGAACTCGCGGATCTCACCGCTCTGGACCGCCGACGGCCAGAGCCCGTTCCTGCTCGGCACCGACGAGCAGGGCCGCGACGTGTTCTCCGCCATCCTCTATGGCTTGCGCATCTCGCTCGCCGTCGGCGTCGCCGGCGTGGTCTTCGCCGGCGCGCTCGGAATCGCACTCGGCCTGACCGCCGGCTATTTCGGGGGCGCGGTCGACGGCGTGATCATGCGGATCGCCGACGTGCAGCTGACCTTCCCCGCCATTCTGATCGCGCTGCTGATCAACGGCATCGCGAAATCGATCCTCGGCAACCGGCTGGATGCCAACAGCATGCTGGTGGTGCTGGTGATCTCGATCGGGCTTAGTTTCTGGGTCGGATATGCCCGGACGGTGCGCGGTTCCGTGATGGTCGAGAAGAACAAGGATTACGTGGCCGCAGCGCAGCTGATCGGCCTGCCCGCGCCAAAGATCATGCTGCGACACGTACTGCCCAACACGATGGGACCGATCCTGGTCATCGCCACCATCAACCTCGCGCTTGCCATCATCACCGAGGCGACCCTGTCCTTCCTCGGTGTCGGCCTGCCCGACACCATGCCGTCGCTCGGGACGCTGATCCGCATCGGCAACAACTATCTGTTCGCGGGCGAATGGTGGATCGTCGCCTTCCCCGGGCTTGCGCTCGCCGCGCTGATCCTGTCGATCAACCTGCTCGGCGACTGGCTGCGCGACGCGCTCAACCCGAAACTTCGATGAGCAAAGCTTCGATGAAAACGCCTCGCCCATGACCGAACCCGTTCTCTCCGTGCGCAATCTTCAGGTCGAGTTCGCCTCTCGCCGCGGCACGCTGCGCGCGATCGACGGCGTCTCGTTCGACATCGCCAAGGGCGAGGTGCTCGGCGTGGTCGGCGAATCCGGCGCCGGCAAGTCCGTCACCGGCCTGGCGGTGATCGGCCTGATCGATCCGCCCGGTCGCATCGCCGGCGGCGAGATTCGTCTCGCCGGCCAGCGCATCGACAATTTGCCCGCCGAGCAGATACGCCGCATCCGGGGAAAACGGATCGGCATGATCTTCCAGGATCCCCTCACCTCGCTCAATCCGCTGTACCGCGTCGGCGACCAGATCATCGAGACGATCAAAACCCACCTGAACCTGTCCGAGACGGCCGCCCGCCGCCGCGCCATCGACCTGCTCGCCGAGGTCGGTATTCCCGCGCCGGAAAAGCGCATCGACGGCTATCCCCACGAATTCTCCGGCGGCATGCGCCAGCGCGTTGTGATTGCGCTGGCGATCTGCGCCGAGCCCGAGTTGATCATCGCGGACGAGCCAACCACCGCGCTCGACGTCTCCGTGCAGGCGCAGATCATCTCGCTGATCAAGCGGCTCGGCCGCGACCACGGCACCGCCGTGATGCTGGTGACGCACGACATGGGCGTGATCGCGGAGACCTCCGACCGCGTCGCGGTGATGTATGCCGGCCGCGTCGCCGAGATCGGCCCGGTACAGGACGTCGTCAGGAATCCGCTGCACCCTTACGCCAAGGGCCTGATGGGCGCGATCCCGACGCTTGCCGGGGACGACAAGCGCCTGGTGCAGATCCCCGGCTCCATGCCGCGCCTGTCGGCGATCCCGCGCGGCTGCTCGTTCAATCCGCGCTGCGCCTTCGCCTTCGATCGTTGCCGGGTTGAACGGCCGGAGCCACTATCGCGCGGCACACAGTCCGTTGCCTGCCATCTCTACGACACCGTGCCTGCGGAGAGCGCGGCATGAGCACGCCCTTCGTCCAGGCCACAAATCTGCGCCGCGTCTTCGACGTCTCAAAACCCTGGCTCAACCGCGTGCTCGAAGGCGGGCATCTCGAATATCTCAAGGCTGTCGATCACGTTAGCTTCGACATCAGGAAGGGCGAGACCTTTGCTCTGGTCGGCGAGTCCGGCTCGGGCAAGACCACGGTGGCGCGGATGGTCGTCGGCCTGTTGCCGCCGAGTTCCGGCAACGTGCTGATCGACGGCATCTCGATGACCGATCCACGGCAGGCGCAGGCGCGGCGAAAACTGCGCCGCCGCATCCAGATGATCTTTCAAGACCCCTATGCGAGCCTGAACCCGCGCTTCCGGGTCGATGCCATCATCTCCGAGCCGATCCGCGCCTTCGACCTGATCCAGGGCGAGCGCGACATCCAGGCGCGCGTCGGCGAACTGCTCAGCCTTGTCGGGCTGCATCCCGACGACCGGTTGAAATTTCCACACGAATTCTCCGGCGGCCAGCGCCAGCGCATCGCGATCGCGCGAGCGCTCGCCTCCGATGCGGAGTTCATCGTTTGCGACGAGCCGACCTCGGCGCTCGACGTCTCCGTGCAGGCGCAGATCCTGAACCTGATGCGCGACCTCCAGGACAAGTTCGGCCTGACCTACATGTTCATCAGCCACAACCTCGCCGTGGTCCGCCACATGGCGAGCCGCGTCGGCGTGATGTATCTCGGCCGCATCGTCGAGATCGCGGAGGGACGCGAGCTGTTCGCCCGACCGCGCATGCCCTACACCAAGATGCTGCTGGGCGCCGTGCCCGATCTCGCAATGTCGGGCCGCCAGCGTATTCCAGTGAAGGGCGAGATCCCGAATCCGATCAATCCGCCGCCCGGCTGCGCCTTCAATCCGCGCTGCCCGCTGGCGTTCGATCTCTGCCGCAAGGAAGCCCCGGAACTGATCGCCGGCGTCGCCTGCCATGCGGTGAACACCGCGCCGGTCCCGGCGTGACGCGCGCGTGCCATGCGGCCTGCGCATTGGCGGCACGGCATTGCCTGTGATCAATTGCGCGCGCGACAAATAAGGTAGCGAAATCCCATGGCCAGCAACGTCAATCCCGATCCCTTCACGACGCGCCCCGAGATCGAGGGCACATTCGGGGTCGTCGCCACCACACACTGGATCGCGACCGCGGTCGGCATGGCCATCCTGGAAAAGGGCGGCAATGCCTTCGACGCCGGCGTCGCCACAGCGTTCACGCTCCAGATCGTCGAACCGCATTTGAACGGCCCCGGCGGAGACGTGCCCATCATCGTGCATGACGTCAAACGCGCACGCACCGAGGTGATCTGCGGCCAGGGCCCGGCGCCGGCGCGCGCCACCATCGCGCATTACAAGAGCGAAGGCCTCGACATGGTGCCGGGCACCGGCCTGCTCGCGGCCTGCGTCCCCGGCACGTTCGAATCCTGGATGATGCTGCTGCGCGACTACGGCACGATGCGCGTGCGCGACGTGCTGGAGCCGGCCATCTCCTACGCGCGCGACGGCTATCCGCTGGTCGAGCGCGCCTGCGCCACGATCCAGACCGTCGAGCAACTGTTCCGCAAGCATTGGCCGACCTCGGCGGCGGTCTATCTGCCCAATGGCGAAGTGCCGAGGCCCGGCACGCTCTTCACCAACAAGACGCTGGCTGCGACCTACGCCCGCATTCTCAGCGAAGCCGAGAGCGGCGGCGGTGACCGCGACGCCGAGATCGAGCGCGCGCGAAAGGCCTGGTCGCAAGGTTTCGTTGCGGAAGCCATCGACAAGTTCTGCCGCACCCAGGAAGTGATGGATGTCAGCGGCTCGCCGCATCGCGGCGTGCTCTCGGCCGACGACATGGCGCGCTGGCAGCCGACGATCGAGGCACCGCTGACCTACGACTATGGCCGCTACACCGTCTGCAAGGCAGGCGTCTGGAGCCAGGGTCCGGTGACGCTCCAGCAGCTCGCGCTGCTCAAGGGCTTTGCGCTCGACGGGCTAGATCCGACCGGGCCGGAATTCATCCACCTCCAGATCGAATGCGCCAAGCTCGCGTTTGCCGACCGCGAAAAATTCTACGGCGATCCCAAATTCAGCGAGATCCCGATCGCGACGCTGCTGTCGGATGCCTATAACGACGAACGTCGCAAACTGATCTCAGAGAAGGCATCGCTCGACTTCCTCCCCGGTTCGGTCGAAGGTTTTGGCGGCGTGGTCAAGCTGCGCCGCGCCGAGGGGCAGCGTGAGGCGGTCGGCGCGCTTGGCGCGGGCGAGCCGACAGTCGGGCGCTTCGGCGAGGTGCGCGGCGACACCGTGCATTTCGACATCATCGACAAGGCCGGCAACATGGTGTCCTCGACGCCATCGGGCGGCTGGCTGCAATCCTCGCCGATCATTCCGGAGCTCGGCTTCTGCCTCGGCAGCCGCGCGCAGATGTTCTGGCTGGAGGAAGACCATCCCGCCGCGCTTGCGCCGGGCAAGCGGCCGCGCACGACGCTGTCGCCGACCATGGCGCTACGCGACGGCGAGCCGTATCTGGCCTGGGGCTCGCCCGGCGGCGACCAGCAGGATCAGTGGATCACGCAGTTTTTCCTGCGGCACGTCCATTGCAACCTCAATCTGCAGGAAGCGATCGACGCGCCGGCCTGGCACTCCGAGCACTTCCCGATCTCGTTCTGGCCGCGCACCGCGCGCCCCGGCGTGCTCGTGGTCGAGAACCGCGTGCCGAAGGCGACGATCGAGAACCTTCGCGAGCGCGGACACATTGTCGAGGTCGGCCCCGACTGGTCGGAAGGTCGCCTCACCGCGGCCTCGCGCGTCGGGGTGCGCCGCCGCGCCGCCGCCAACCCGCGTGGCATGCAGGGCTACGCCGCAGGGCGCTGAAGGCAGCACATGACCTGGTCGATCATCGCGCGAGACCCTGCCACCGGCCAGTTCGGCATCGCTGTAGCTACCCGCTTCTTCGCCGTCGGAGCGCGCGTGCCCTACATCGCGGCCGGTCTCGGCGCCATCGCGACCCAGGCCTTCGTCAATCCCTATTACGGCATCGACGGCGTCAAGCTGCTGCGCGAGGGCCTGAATGCGCATAACGTTCTCGCCACCCAGCTCGCGACCGACGACGGCCGCGAGAGCCGCCAGATCCACATCATGGACGCCAGCGGCGCGATCGCCGCGCATACCGGGCGCGACTGCGTCGACTGGTGCGGGCACATCGCCGGCAGCGGCTTCTCGATCGCCGGCAACATGCTTGCCGGCGCCGACGTGCTCGACGAGACCGCGAAGACCTATATCGCCAATGACAGCCTGCCCTTCCCGCGCCGCCTGCTCGCCGCCATGCGCGCGGGCGAGGCCGCCGGCGGCGACAAGCGCGGCAAGCAATCCGCTGCGCTCCTGATCCACGGCGAGGAGGAATGGCCGGCGCTGGACATTCGCGCCGACGATCATCTCGATCCGCTGGGCGAACTCGAACGGCTGGAGCGCGTCAGTCAGGAACTCTGGGTGCATTTCCGCTCTTCCATGCCGACGCGGCAGAACCCGGCAGGCAACACCGATCGCAGCGTCATCGACGCCAGCATTGCTGCGAGCCGAGCAAGGCAATCATGAGCGCAAGTCCTCTCATCGAGATCAAGGATCTGCGCATCCGCTTCCACGGCGACGACGGCCGCGTGACCCACGCCGTCGACAGCGTCGATCTCAGCGTCGCCAATGGCGCGACGCTCGGCCTCGTCGGCGAATCCGGTTGCGGCAAGAGCGTGACGTCGCTGGCGATCATGGGGCTTTTGCCGAAGCAAAGCGCGGAGATCTCCGGCGTAATCCGCTTCGACGGCTTCGACCTGCTGAAGACTCCTGACCAGACGCTGCGCGACCTCCGCGGCAACCGGCTGGCGATGATTTTTCAGGAGCCGATGACGTCGCTCAACCCGAGCTTCACCATCGGCGACCAGATCATCGAGACCATTCTGCGCCATCGCGGCGGCTCCCGGCGCAGCGCGCGCGAGCGGGCCATCGAGCTGCTGCGGCGCGTTCACATCCCCTCGCCCGAGCGGCGGATCGACGAATATCCGCACAAGCTCTCCGGCGGCATGCGCCAGCGCGTGATGATCGCGATGGCGCTGGCCTGCGACCCGCGGCTGCTGATCGCAGACGAGCCGACCACCGCGCTCGACGTCACCCTGCAGGCGCAGATTTTGGAGCTGATGCGCGAACTGAAGGCGGCGAGCGGCGCCGCTATCATCCTGATCACCCACGATCTCGGTGTCGTCGCCGAAGTCTGCGACGAGGTCGCGGTGATGTATGCCGGCGAGATCGTCGAGCGCGCGCCGGTCGACGAGCTGTTCGCCATGCCGCAGCATCCCTACACCGTCGGCCTGCTGGGCTCAATCCCGCGGCTCGATCATCGCGCCGAGCAACTGGCCACGATCGAGGGCATGGTGCCGAACATGGCGCAGCCACCCGCTGGCTGCCGTTTCGCCGCGCGCTGCCCCTTCGTGCTGGACGCCTGCACCAAGGCGCCGCCACCGCTGGTCGAAGTCAGCCCCGGCCACCTCTCGCGCTGCATCCGCGCGCCGCTCGAACTTCTGGTGTCGTGATGGCGCTTCTCGAGGTCGAAGGCCTGGTCAAGCATTTTGTCGCCGGGCGCTCGCTGTTCGGCCGGGCACTGGGGCATGTCAAAGCGGTCGATGGCGTCAGCTTCTCTCTCGACGCCGGCAAGACGCTGGCCCTGGTCGGCGAATCCGGTTGCGGCAAATCCACCGTCAGTCGCCTGGTGCTGCGGCTGATCGAGCCGGATGCAGGCACGGTGCGTTTCGCCGGCCGTGACCTGCTCTCGCTGGACGCCGGGGCGCTCCGCGCCTTCCGCCGCGAAGCACAGATCATCTTCCAGGACCCCTACGCCTCGCTCAATCCGCGCATGACGGTCGGCCAGATTCTCGCCGAGCCGCTGGCGCTGCACGATCTGGTACCGCCGGCGCAACGGCGCGAGCGCGTCGCGGAAATCCTGCGACTGGTCGGCCTCGAGCCGCGGCTCGAGCGGCGTTATCCGCACGAATTCTCCGGCGGCCAGCGCCAGCGCATCGCCATCGCCCGCGCGCTCGCGGTCGAACCAAAACTGATCATCTGCGATGAGCCGGTCTCGGCGCTGGACGTCTCGATCCGCTCGCAGATCCTCAACCTCCTGCGCGAGCTGCAGGACCGGCTTGGGCTGGCCTACATCTTCGTCTCGCACGATCTGGCTGTGGTCAAGCACATCGCCGACCATGTCGCCGTGATGAATCTCGGCCAGATCGTCGAGACTGCCGAGGCGGACGCCCTGTTCGCGGCACCCCGCCATCCCTACAGCCGTGCGCTGCTGTCCGCGATCCCCATGCCTAAACCGCGGGCAAAGCGCAGCCGGATTGTGCTGCAGGGAGAGATCCCGAGCGCGCTCAACCCGCCGCCGGGATGCCGCTTCCACACCCGCTGCCCCTACGTCGTCGACCGCTGCCGCAGTGAAATGCCGCAGCTGGTGCCGGATGGCATCGGACATGCAACGGCCTGTCACCGAACGTCGGAACTGCCGTCCTCCGCGGCGATCGTCCCGTCCGACGGCGGCTTTTCGCCGGTCCTTGAAAAATTGGTCGCCGCCTTCAGCGGCGGCCCGGAAGCAGTCCGCGGCAGCGGGGTTAGTTCATTGGGAACGGACCCGGCATAGCCGCAAAACAGAGGTTGAGAGCGATGAGTTTCATGCGTTTGACAATCCTGGCGTCGGCTGTGCTGACGTCGCTCGCGGGCGCAGCCCAGGCTCAGACCACGCTTCGCATCGGCATCGCCGAAGACCCCGACATCCTCGATCCCAGCATCGGCCGCACCTATGTCGGCCGCATCGTCTTCTCCGCCTTCTGCGACAAGCTGTTCGACATCGACGAGAAGCTCAACATCGTGCCGCAGCTCGCGCTGTCCTACGAGACCTCGGCCGACGGCAAGGAGATGACGATCAAGCTCCGGCCCAACGTCAAATTCCACGACGGCGAGCCGCTGGACGCCGAAGCCGCAAAATTCTCGATCGAGCGTCACATGACGCTGCCGACCTCGTTCCGGAAGTCCGAGCTTGCCAGCGTCGACCATGTCGAGGTGGTCGATCCGCTGACCATCAAGCTGGTGCTGAAGACGCCCTACTCGCCGCTGATCGCCCAGCTCACCGACCGCTCCGGCATGATGGTCTCGCCGAAGGCGGCGAAGGAAGCCGGCGACAAGTTCGGCCTGCATCCGGTCTGCGCCGGTCCCTACAAATTCGTCGAGCGCGTCCAGCAGGACCGCATGGTGTTCGAGAAGTTTGCCGACTACTGGAACAAGGACAACATCCATATCGACCGCGTCGTGTTCCTGCCGATTGTCGACGCGACGGTGCGCCTTGCCAACCTCAAGTCCGGCGGGCTCGATCTGATCGAGCGCGTGCTCGCCACCGACATCAAGGACGTGCGCGCCGATTCCCGCCTCGTGCTGTCGACCGCGCCGGAGCTCGGCTATCTCGGCCTGACCGTCAATATCGGAAACGACAAAACCAAGGGGCCGCTGAGCCAGTCGGCGAAGGTCCGCCAGGCACTCGATCTCTCGATCGACCGCGAAGCGCTCAACCAGGTCGTCTTCAACGGCGAGTTCACGCCTGGAAATCAGTGGGTCAGCCCGAAGCATCCCTATTACCAGAAAGCGTTCCCGGTTCGCGGTCGCGACATCGCGAAGGCCAAGGCGCTGCTGAAGGAAGCCGGCGTCACCACGCCGGTGACGGTGGATTACATGATCCCCAAGGGCGCGGAGAACGAAGCCGTCGCCCAGGTCGTCCAGTCCATGGCCGCGGAAGCGGGTTTTGACATCAAGATCCGCGCGGTCGAATTCGCGACGACCTTCAAGCAGGCTCAAGCCGGCGAGTTCCAGATCTTCCAGATCAACTGGAGCGGCCGCATCGATCCCGACGGCAATTCCTACATCTTCATGCGCAGCAAGGCGCCGCAAAACGACGGCGTGTATTCGAACCCCGAGGCCGACAAGCTGATGGAAGATGGACGCATGACGTCCGACGTCGAGGAGCGCAAGGCGATCTACGAAAAGCTGACCAAGATCCTGCTTGACGATTTTCCGATCATCTACATCTACCACCGCACACTGCTGATCGCGCACACGAAGAAGCTCGACGGCTACAGGCAGATGCCCGATGGGCTGGTGCGTGTGGTCGGATTGAAGTTCAAGTGATCACGGCAGCGGTTGGGACGCGCGTGGAGCCATGCTGAACTTCCTCGCCCACCGAATCGCGCAGATCGTGCCGACACTGTTCTTCGTGTCGGTGCTGATCTTCTCGCTCCAGCAATTGCTGCCGGGCGATCCCGCGCTGGTGATGGCCGGCGAGGAGCGCGATCCCGCCGTGATCGAACAGATCCGCCAGCAGTACAAGCTGGATCAGCCRATCCCCGTGCAGTACGTCTATTGGCTCAAGGGCGTTCTCTCAGGCAATTTCGGCGAGTCGTTGCGCAACAAGATGCCGGTGCGCGAGCTGATCGCACAGAAGCTGCCGGTGACGCTCCAGCTCGGCTCGATGGCGATCCTGATCGCGTTCCTCATCGGCATTCCCGCCGGCATCATCTCCGCGGTGAAGAAGGGCACGGTTTGGGACTATGGTGCCAACCTGTTCGCGCTGTGGGGTATCTCGACGCCGAATTTCTGGCTCGGAATCCTCATGATCTTCCTGTTCTCGATTCACCTGGGCTGGCTGCCGGCCTCAGGCTACGTGCCGCTGACCGAGGACTGGCGCGCGAGCCTGGCAGCCACCATCATGCCGGCCTTCGTGCTCGGCAACGCAATTTCGGCGGTCCTGATGCGGCACACGCGCAGCGCCATGCTCCAGGTTCTGGAGAGCGACTATGTCCGCACCGCGCGCGCGAAAGGTCTCTCCGAGCGCTCGGTGATCCTCAAGCATGCGATGCGCAACGCGCTCACGCCGATCATCACCCTCGGTGCGCTCGAGCTCGGCACGCTGTTGTCGGGCGCGGTGCTGACCGAGCAGATCTTCTCCATTCCCGGCTTCGGCAAGCTGATCGTGGATGCCGTCTTCAACCGTGACTATGCGGTGGTGCAGGGCGTGGTGCTGGTGACGGCCACAGTCTACATCACACTGAATCTCGTTGCCGACGTCGCCTATGTCCTCGTCAATCCGCGGCTGCGAGGTTAGACGATGACCGACGCCGCACTGCCAGCCAGTCCCGCCTCCCAGGCCTACGAGCTGGACAGCCCGGCGCGCCGTGCGCGGCGGCGCCTGTTCAAGCGCAAGGCTGCGGTCTTCGGGCTTGTCCTGATCACGGCCTTCATCCTGCTTGCGGCCCTTGCGCCGCTGGTCGTGCCCTATGATCCCATTGCGACGAGCTGGAGCCTGGTGCGCAAGCCGCCCACCGCCGCTCACTGGTTCGGCACCGACGATCTCGGCCGCGACATCCTGAGCCGCGTCATCTACGGCGCGCGGGCCTCGCTGATGGCGGGTCTGATCTCGGTCGCGATCGCGCTCGGGATCGGTGTCCCTCTTGGCCTCCTCGCCGGCTATCGCGGCGGATTTGTTGACGCGCTGATCAGCCGGATCACCGATGCAATGTTGGCCTGCCCGTTCCTGATCCTGGCGATTGCGCTGGCCGCCTTCCTCGGTCCCAGCCTCGGCAATGCCATGATCGCAATCGGCATCTCGGCCACGCCGATCTTCATCCGTCTGACGCGCGGGCAGGTCTTGAGCGTCAAGGCCGAAGACTATGTCGAGGCGGCGCGCGCGCTCGGCAATCCGCCGTGGCGCATTGCCTTCTCGCACATCCTGCCGAACATCCTTCCCGCGCTATTGGTGCAGGCGACGCTGTCGATCGCCGCCGCCATCATCGCCGAAGCCGCGCTGTCGTTCCTCGGCCTCGGCCAGCAGCCGCCCGCACCGTCCTGGGGCAGCATGCTCAACGCGGCGCAGCGCTTCCTGACCCAGGCGCCGTGGATGGCGATCTGGCCGGGCCTTGCGATCTTCCTCGTGGTGCTGTCGCTGAACCTGCTCGGCGACGGCCTGCGCGACGCGCTCGACCCGCGTCAGCGCTAGATCACGGTCTCGCGCATCACGCGGCGACAATCCATCTCGTATTCGAGATCGACCACTGGCGGACGGGCAAAATGCCAGGTCAGGCCGGAGCGCAACGCGCCGCGGCGGACCAGTTCGTCGACCAGCGCGTGGTGGAAATCGTGCACGGAATAGGCCTGCACGCCGGTGGTGTCCTTCCAGCCGAAGCCGAAGGCCGTCATCCGGTTTTCCATCTGCGACGTGGTGGTGAAGCGCACCTTTTCGCGCAGCCCCTCCGGACTGAGGTCGCGGTAGCGCACGGTGCGCTCGACATAGGTCCCGCCGCCCTCGCGCGTCTCGGCGCCACCGGCGATCACGAAACTTGGCGCCTTCGATGTCGTCGGACGCGTGAAGGAGAAGGCATAGAACGACGGCTCGGACGGCGGATCGATCTCCGGACAGACATTGCTGCGCGCCACCGGATTGGTGGTGCCGTCGAAGATGCCCCATTCGGACAGCGTCTTCACATAGTGCAGGTTGAATGCGCGAAAGCCGTCCTCGCTGAAGGCCGCCGGTGAGCGCAACTCGCAGGCACAGAACGCCGTCAGCGGCCGGCCTGCTTCCTGGATATACTTCGCCGCGAGCGCAAATCCCTCGGCCAGCGGCACCAGGCGGTCGAACCGAACCCGCTCGATCTCGTAGCCGTCGTCAGCGGCGGCACCCGCCGAATACTGGAACACGGACGGAATGAAACGATAGTTGCCGGCGGAGAAATCACCAATCATGTCGAACTCCTATTCCAGTTTCATGCGGACACCCTTGGCGCCGTTGAGCAGGCGCTTCAGGTGAAAGCCGGCCAGGGAATCGTCGGCGTGGATCCCGACCAGCGCGGCAAAGGCCGGCATCGCCGCGACGTCGCCGGCTTCCATCTTGGCAAAAGCCTCGGAATATTGCGCCGTCCTTGGCGCTTCGAATTTTTCCTGCAGCAACGGTTCGAACGCGCGCAGCGGTTCGCTGCGTCCGCGCAGCATCAGATCACCCACGGGACGGCCTTGAAAATGCTCGGCCGCCTTGGCGACGCTGGCACTGGCGCAGATGCGTGTTCCCAGATGCTTGTTGGCGGCCTCCAGTCGCGCCGCGATGTTGATGGTGTCTCCATACGCGGTGTAGTCGAAGAAGCGGTTGCCTCCGAAATTGCCGACCAGAGCCGGCCCGGCGTGAATGCCGATGCGGGTGGTGCCGAAGTTCACGCCCACGGCCCTCTGGCGCGCGCAGAAATCCTGCGCCCAGGCATCGAGGTCATGGGCGCAGGCGACCGCACGCGTCGCATAGTCCGGCTGATCGCCGGGCGCATTGAAGAGCACCTGGATCGCATCGCCGATGATTTTTGCGACCGTCCCCTCATGCGCGAAGATGGTTTCGG
The DNA here is from genome assembly GCF_052114925.1 of Bradyrhizobium sp. 2TAF36. Taxonomy (NCBI): domain Bacteria; kingdom Pseudomonadati; phylum Pseudomonadota; class Alphaproteobacteria; order Hyphomicrobiales; family Nitrobacteraceae; genus Bradyrhizobium; species Bradyrhizobium sp. 2TAF36. Next base: position 12,336 of record NZ_JBFRFR010000073.1, read on the forward strand.
TCATCCCGCCAACATATTCGTTGAGGAGCGCGCCCAGCGTCTCGGGCGGCGCGCTCTCGACCAGGGAGGTGAACCCGGTGATATCGGTGAAGATGGTGGCGACATCGCGCCACTGCACCTCGATCCCCTCACCCTCGCCGCCAGCCACCAGACGCTTGGCGAGCTCGGGCGAGAAATGGCGCGATAGCGCGGCATGGGCCCGCTCCGCCTCCATCTGACGGCGCCGTACCTCGCGCAGCATCTCGATATGGCGAATGGTCTTCTCGATCGTGGCTTCCAGGTCGRCGAAGTCGATCGGTTTGGTGAGGAAGTCGAACGCGCCGCGGTTCATGGCGGTGCGGATGTTGCTCATGTCGCCATAGGCCGAGACGATGATGGTCGACTTCTTGTCCTCGGCCTCCTGGAGCTTCGCCAGCAGCGACAGCCCATCCATCCGCGGCATGTTGATGTCGGAGACCACCATGTCGACATGCGGGTTCTGCTCGAGGGATTCCAGCGCCTCGACGCCGTCGCGTGCAAACATGATGTCGACGAGCCCGTCGCGGATCTGCCTGCGAAACTTTTGCAGGATCAGCGCCTCGAGGTCTGGCTCGTCATCGACGAAGAGGATGGTCGAAGTCATGCGGCTTGCTCGAGCCTCGTGTCGATCTCCTGCCGCAGCAGCGCAAAATCGATCGGCTTGGTGAGGAGCCCGATGGCGCCACGCTCGATCGCCTTCCGGCGCGTCTCGGCGTCACCATAGGCCGTGATCATGATGACGGGAACGTCCGGATGCTCGGCGCGCACCTTGGGCAGCATGTCGAGCCCGCTCATGCCGGGCATGTTGATGTCGGACAGGATCAGGATCAACGAGGGGTCGCGCACCTCGGAGGCGAGCCTGAGCGCATCGGACGCGGACGGCGCGAATTCCATCTGGAAGCGTCCGGCGCGCAGGTCACGCCGGAACTGCTGCCGGAACAGCGCCTCGACGTCGGGCTCGTCATCGACGACCAGGATGTAAACGTTCAATTCTTGCCTCCGGGAGTATCGTCCGCCGCCATCTGGCGCGGCAACGTGATGATGAATTCGGTGAATACACCGGGTGTGGTGTTCACGTCGATCGTGCCGCCGTGCTGTTTCACGACGATGTCATGACTCATGGACAGGCCAAGCCCGGTGCCCTCGCCGGCCGGCTTGGTGGTGAAGAACGGATTGAACAGTTTCGCCTTCACCTCGGGCGGAATCCCTGTGCCGTTGTCGCGGATCCGGATCTCGACCTTGTCGCCGAGGTTTTTGGTGGCCGCGTTCAAGGTGGGCTCGAAGCCGTCCGTCGCGCTCTCCTTGCGCTTGGCCGCAGCATAGAAGCCGTTCGAGATCAAATTGAGCAAGACGCGCGCGATCTCCTGCGGATAGACATCGACCATCCCGGCCCCGGGATCGAACTCGCGCTCGAGCGTGACGTTGAAGGCGGGCCGTTCCGCGCGCGCGCCGTGATAGGCGAGATTGAGGCTTTCCTCGACGATGGCATTGATATCGCTGGGACGATGCTCGCCGGAACCCGCGCGCGAATGCAGCAGCATGTTCCTGACGATGGAATCGGCGCGCTTGCCGTGCTGCACCACCTTCTCGAGATTGCTCTTGAGCATGCCGGTCAGCTCGTCGACCTCCTCCTTCGTCTTGCCGTCGAGCGAAGCCGATTGCAGGGCCTGGTTGAGTTCATCGATCAGCTCGGTCGAGACCGAGGAGAAATTGTTGACGAAATTGAGCGGGTTCTTGATCTCGTGGGCGATCCCCGCCGTGAGCTGGCCGAGGGAGGCGAGCTTCTCGGTCTGGATCAGGCGATCCTGCGCGGTACGCAGATTGTCGAGCGACTGCGACAGCTCCGTGGTACGCTCACGAAGCTGCTTGAGCAGTCGAGCGTTCTCGATCGCAATCACAGCCTGTTTGGTGAAATTCTCAACCAGTGCGATCTGCTTGTCGGCGAACGGACGGACCTCCTTGCGATAGACCGCGATCGTGCCAATCAGCTCGTTCTCCTTCAGCATCGGCACGATGACGATCGTACGGGCGCCGGCGACGTCTGAGATCGCGCGAACGGCAGGCCCACCAGCAAGATAGGCAGGTGTGTTTCGCACATCGTGAACGTGGACGACCTCACGTGTCCTGACGACCTCGGCGAGCGCGCTGTTCGGACGAGGTCGGATTTCCACATCTTTTCGCGAAGCAGCGAACGCAGCCGGCACATTGTAATCCGCCGCAATCGTGAAGCTTTCACCGTCCCAGAGATTCATGACGCCGAAACTTGCGCCACAGACCCGCGTCGCATTTTCGAGCATTTTGTAGAACACGGGAGCGAGTTCGCCCGGAGAGGAACTGATGACCTCCAGCACCTCAGAAGTCGCCGTCTGTTGCTCGAGCGTTTCGGACAATTCAGCCGTCCGCCGCTCGACCTTGTTTTCCAAATCCGCATAGGATTCCTGCAATCGCGCGCCCATGTCGTTGAACTGGTCGGCGAGTCCTTCGAGCTCGTCGCCGGTCTTGATCGAGATGCGCTGCGAGAAATCGCCGCCGCCGATCCGCTCGGCGCCGCTGCGCAGGGCCTGGATCGGTCCGACCATGCGGCGTGCGAGAAAAATCCCGGCGAGCACCGCGAAGATCGACGCTGCGAGCAACACGATCGCCAGCCGCTGCAGCGAAGCATAGAGCGCCGCATAGGCCTCCTCGACCGGCAGCTCGACGAGCATGGTCCAATGCAGCGGCTCGATCGGGGCCGATGTGGTCAGCACCTTCTGCCCCTGGATATTGCGCGCTTCGGGGAGCGCGTCGGACAGGGTGCCGCCTCCAGCCTGCGCGGCGCGCACCTGCGCGAGGCCCGACATGTCGGTGTTGCGCAGCACCAGGCTGATGTCGGGATGCGCGATCAGGCGTCCCTCCGGGCCGACCACATAGGCGTGCCCGTGTTCGCCGACCTTGATCTGGGACACGACGTCCCAGATCAGCTTGAGATTGACCTCCGCGATGCTGACGCCGGCATCCTTGCGCGCGCCGGCCAGCGCGAGCGTCATGTAGGGCTCGGACTCCCTGCGGAAATAGACCGGGCCGTAATAGACCTTGTGCGCGACCGCCTCGGTGAACTTCGGGTCGGCCGACAGGTCGATCCCGCTGTCGATCGCGTCCATGGCCAGCCGCGAGACCCGCAAGCGCTCCTTGCCGGTCGCATCCACCTGGGCGAGCTCTGTGACCGCCGGCACCTGGCGCAGCAGCCGTTGTGCGTCGAACCGGCGCTGCTCGATCGAGCCCGCCGACCAGGGCAGCTGCGTGGTCCAGCCTAGCTGGCTCTCGATCTCCTTGACGAACTGGCCGATCTTGGCCGCCGCCGCCTCCGCCTGCTCATGCTGGACCCGGATCAGCGCGGCCTTGTGCTCGCGATAATAGAAGAAGACCTCGAACAGCCCGTTGGCCAGCAGCGCAATGGCGACGACGGCCACGAAGAGCGCGACATATTTGGTGAAAAGCCGGGTCCTGATCCCGCGCCCCGCCGCCTCGCCGGGCACGACGCCAGCCGCGGCCGCGCTCGGCGCCGTCCTGGCTTGCGGGGTGTCGGGGTGGAGGGAGATGCTCATCCCGGCGAATCTAGCAAGAAGGCCGGAACTTGTCTCTCGCCAACGCGGAAAGGGCTCCCCCTAAGCCTGACGGCGTCCGCAGGCTGCGGGGCAAATGAAAAGGGCGGCAACGGATGCCGCTGCCGCCCTCTGGTTCGCTGACCTGCGGCTCAGGTCGGTCGCAGCGCCTTGGAATTGAGGTCGAGATCGTTGACCTCCTTGTTCCGCTCGGACTCGGCCGCCGCGCGGTGGTCGGTTGCCAGCACGACGTAGACTGCGGGCAGCACGAACAGCGTGAACAGCGTACCGATCGACATGCCGGCGACCACCACGAGGCCGATCGAAAAGCGGCTGGCCGCGCCCGCGCCGGACGCAGTCAGGAGCGGGATCAGGCCGGTCACCATCGCGGCCGTGGTCATCAGGATCGGCCGCAGACGAATGCGGGCCGACATCTCGATGGCCGAGCGGCGGTCGAGCCGCTCGTTGACCTGGAGCTCGTTGGCGAACTCCACCATCAGGATGCCGTGCTTGGTGATCAGGCCGACCAGGGTCAGCAGACCGACCTGGGTGTAGATGTTCATGGTCGCCATGCCAAAGAACAGCGGGATCAGCGCACCCACGATCGCCATCGGCACCGAGATCATGATCACGAACGGGTCACGCAGGCTCTCGAACTGSGCCGCCAGCACCAGGAAGATGATGATCAGCGCAAAACCGAAGGTGATCGCAAGCTGGTTGCCCTCCTGCACGTATTGCCTGGAGTCCGCGAGATAATCGTGGCTGAAGCCGGCCGGCAGCTTCTTGGCCTCGCCTTCGAGGAAGTCGACCGCCGATCCGACCGTCACGCCGGGCATCGGCACAGCCGAGAACGTCGCCGAATTGAGCTGATTGTAATGCGTCAGCGAATTCGGATCAGTCTTGGTCCTGACCGAGACCACGGTCGACAGCGGGAGCTGCTGGCCCGTGTTGGTCGTCACATAATAGCCGCCGAGCGATTCCGGCGAGAGCCGGCTGCTGCGCGGCACCTGTGGGATCACCTGGTAGGACCGGCCCTCCAGATTGAAGCGGTTGATGTAGTTGCCACCGAGCAGCACCGCGAGCGTAGAGCCGAGGTTCTGCATGTTAACGCCGAGATCCTGCGCCTTGGTGCGGTCGATCGTGACCTCCACGTTCGGCTGGTTGTAGGCGAGGTCGCTGTCGGAGACGATGAACATGCCGCTCTTGCGCGCGGCGTCCTTCAGCTTCTCCATCTGCTCATAGACCGTCTGGAAGCCCGCGGTGGAATTGATCACCATCTGAACCGGCAGACCGCCGGGGCCACCCGGCAACGGCGGCAGGTTGAACGCGAAAGCCTGCACGCCCTCGATCTTGGAAAGCTCGGCCTGCACCAGCGGCTTCAACTGGATCGACGAGCGCTTGCGCTCGTCCCACGACTTCAGCAGCATGCCGGCGATGCCGCCCTGCGGGCCGTTGATGCCGTTCAGCACGAAGCGCAGATCGGTTTCGGGGAACTTCTGGAATTTCTCGTCGAGCTTCTCGCCGTAGAAATCGACATAGTCGATGTTGGCGTATTTCGGCGCCTTGGTCACCGCGAACACGATGCCCTGGTCCTCCTCAGGCGCCAGCTCTTTCGAGGTGTGCATGTAGAGGAAGCCGACCAGCCCGAGGATCGTCACCGCGAACAGACCGGTGATCGCCTTGTAATCGAGCGAGCGGTCGAGCCTGCGCCCATACCAGCGCGTCAAAGCGCCGAACACCTTGTTGACCAGCTTGGCGAAGCGGCCCTCTTCGGTATTCTTGAGCAGAATAGAGCACATCATCGGCGACAGCGTCAGCGCGATCACACCTGACACGATCACCGAGCCCGCGAGCGTAAAGGCGAATTCGCGRAACAGCGAACCGGTCAGGCCGCCGAGGAAGCCGATCGGCGCGTACACCGCCGCGAGCGTGATGGTCATGGAGATGACCGGCCCAACGATTTCGCGCGCGCCTTCCAGCGCCGACTGAACCGGCGTCTTCCCCTCCTCCAGATGGCGATGGATGTTCTCCACCACGACAATGGCGTCGTCGACCACGAGGCCGATCGCGAGCACCATCGCGAGCAGGGTCAGAAGGTTGAAGCTGAAACCCAACGCCAGCATCAAGGTGCAGACGCCGATCATCGACAGCGGAATGGTGACGACGGGAATGATGACCGAACGGAGCGAGGCCAGGAACAGGAAGATGACCACGATCACGATGATCACGGCTTCACCCAGCGTCTTCTCCACCTCGTCGATCGAAGACTGGATGAACTTGGTCGAGTCGTAGGCGACCTTCATCTTCATCGACGGCGGAAGATTGCGCTCGAGTTCGGGGAACAGTGCGCGCACGCCCTTGACCAGCGTCAGCGGGTTGCCCTGCGGCGTCGCGTTCACGCCAATGAAGATCGCATGCTCGCCATTGAAGGCGACGCTGGCATCCGTGCTTTGGGCGGCGAGTTCGACTGTGGCGATGTCCTCCATCCGCACAAAGCCGCCGTCCTTGGCCTTGACGATCATCTTCCTGAACTGGTTGACGTCAGTCAGGCTGGTGTTCGTCGAGATGTTGGAAACGATCAGATAGCCCTTGGTCTGCCCCGCTGCGGACTGGAAGTTGTTGGCGGCGATCGCGGCGGCGACATCGGCCGGCGACACGTTGCGGCCGGCCATCTTCATGGGATCGAGCCACAGCCGCATCGCAAAGGTCTGGCCGCCCAGAATGTCGGCCGAGGCCACGCCGTCGACCGTCGACAGCACCGGCTGCACCACACGCGTCAGATAGTCTGATATCGCCGAGCCCGACAGCTCTTCGGAGGAGAAGCCGAGATACATCACGGCCGTGGTCTGGCCGGTGGTCTTGGTGACGATCGGGTCGTTGGATTCCTTTGGAATCAGGTACTTGACCGAGTTGGTCTTGGCGAGCACCTCGGTGAGCGCCTGGTTCGGATCGAAGTTCAGCTTGATGTAGACCTGGATCGTCGAGGTGCCGAGCACCGAGGACGAGGTCATGTAGTCGACGCCTTCGGCCGAGGCGACCGCCTGCTCGATCGGCGTCGTGATGAAGCCCTGGATCAGGTCTGCGGACGCGCCGGGATAGACGGTCGTGATGTTGATGACCGTGTTCGACAGCTTCGGATATTGCCGGATCGGCAGCACCATCGCCGCGCGCAGGCCGATCAGCAGGATCAGCAGACTGACGACGACCGACAGGACCGGTCGCTTGATGAAAATATCGGTAAAGCGCATCGCGGCGATCTCGATTTCTTTGTCTCAAGAAAAGTGACCCGGCGAGGCCGGATCACCTGGATGTATTGGATCAGTAGCGCGGCGGCTGCGCCGGGATCTGCGGCGCCGGATCGGTCGAGATCGCAACTGGGGCGCCCGATTGCAGCTTGAGCTGGCCGACAGCGACGACCTTGTCGCCCACCTTCACGCCCTTGATGATTTCGACGCGACCGTCGACCCGGCTGCCGGTCTGCACGAACGTGCGCACTGCGGAGAGGCTGGTCTTGCCGTCCTCTTCCTTCTTCTCGGTGATCACGAACACGGAGTCGCCGTACAGCGTGTAATCGACCGCCGTTTCCGGCACGGTGATCACGGCCGGCTTCGCCGGCAGCACCACCGTCGTGGTCACGAACATGCCCGGCTTCAGGATCTTCTCCGGATTGGCGACCGTCGCCTGCACGCGGATGTTGCGGGTGTCGGCCGCGACCTGCGGCTCGATCGTGGTGATCTTGGCATCGAAGGTGCGGCCGGGGTAGGCGTCGACCTTGAGCCGGACCGGCTGGCCGACCTTGAGGTTGCCCGAGTCCTTTTCGGTCACCGTGAAGTTGGCCCACAGCTCCGACAGATCGGTCAGCGAGACGATCGCCGTGCCGGCCGTCAGGTACTGGCCGACTTCGACCTTGCGGACGCCGAGATCGCCGGAGAACGGCGCACGCACCAGCTTCTGCGAGATCACCGCCTCGGTCTTGGCGATGCCGGCCAGCGCCTGATCGTAGGCGGCCTGCGCGTTATCGACGGTCGCCTGCGGGCCGAACTGGCGCGATGCCAGCTGCTTGGCGCGGTCGAGCGAGAGCTGTGCGACGGTTGCCTGCGCCTTGTAGTTGGCGAGGTCGCCCTGCTCCGGCATGTCGAAGAACTGCACCAGTGGCGTGCCGGAATCGACATGCGTACCCGGCTCGAACTTGATCTCGGTGACGCGGCCGTTGACGTCGGCGCTGACGTCGACCTGGTGCACGGCGGCAAGGCCACCGACTGCGGTGAGCAGGTTCGGCACCACCTCGGACTTCGCCTCGGCCGCGCTGACCGCGGTCGGCGGCGGCTTGTTGTTGGCGAAGAACTGCTTGATCATCTGGCCGCGGAAGTAATTGAACCAGACGAGGCCGCCAACGAGCACGCCCAGGAGCGTGCCGACGATGATGAACCACAGCACCGGCCTGACCGGACGCTTGGGAGCCTTGGTGTCGATCGGTTCGCCCGAAATCTTGTGTTCGGTTACGATGTTCATGTCATGCGCTTTCTGCAATCGCCGTCTTGCCCGCATCCGCGGCCTGATCGCGGCCCAAATGCGAAGCAATTGCGGCGTCGTTAAGTCCGATACCCCTCAGGAGAAACTCACAGAGCTGCCGCTCCAGATCGTTCGCCTTGCCGTAGACGAGGCAGGGCGTGGCCGGCAGCCTGGTCAGCGCAGCCATCATCACCGAATGATGCGCGAACCAGAACAGGTTGAGCGGATCGCCGCTGAACGGCCGCGCGTCACCGCTGGCAACCGCGCGCTCGAGCGAGGCGAGGAAGACCGCCCCGATCAGCTTCTCGATCTTGGCATATAGCAGACGGGCGAATTCGCCGTCATCCAGATGGCTGGTGGCCATCAGTCGCAGGCGCTGCGCCTCCTCCTGATCGGGCCCGTCGGCGATGTGGAGGAAATGCTGGACCATGCCGCGGATCAACTCGACCAGCGTGGCCGTCGAGGGCTCCCGCTCGAGCAGGTCCGTCAGTGCCGGATCGGCTTCGCACTCGTCGCTGAGGATCTCGGCGTAGAGCGCCGCCTTGGACGGAAAATGCTTGAACAGCAGCGCCTCGGAAATGGCAGCGGCGGCCGCCACGCTCTTGGTCGTGGTGCCGGTATAGCCGTGTCGGGCAAAGCAGCGTTTTGCGGCACCGAGGATCAATTGACGCCTCAGGTCGCTCGTCATTCGCAGTGAGCTCATGTTAGTGAGTAAGCACTCACCCACGCAAAAGTCAAGCAGAATGCTGCGACGCAACCTACGTGGGTGCAAACTTGTTGGAAAATGGTCACACTTCCCCGCCCGGAGGGCCCGGAACGTTGCTCAGGACGGAGCCAAGCAGGGCTAGATCGGCTGGAAGCCGAGATCGCCACGGATCCGGTTGACGATGTAAGTCCCGTCCCGGACTGGGAGAATCCGGTCCAGGCTGGCGCTATCGATCTTCACATTGGCAAATCGCGGCCCCGCCGAGACGTTGTGGACGGCTTTGGCGAAGGCCTCGACCTCGGCCATGGTCGAGATCGCGCGGGCGTCCCCGATGCCGCAGGCCCTGGCGACGCCGACGAGGTCGGCAGCTGCGGAGGTGTGGCTGGTCTGGCCACCGGTCTCGCCATAGGCCTCGTTGTCGAGCACCACGATCGAGAGGTTGGACGGCTTCTGCAGGCCGATGGTGGCAAGGCTCCCCATCCCCATCAGCATCTCGCCGTCGCCGGTGATGACCAGCACCGGCAGTTTTGGTTGCGCCAGCGCCAGACCAAGCCCGATCATCGCCGCGCCGCCCATGCCGCCCCAGAGGTAGAAGTTGCGCGCGTGGTCGCCAGCGGCACACATGTCGTTGGTGGAGGCCCCGAGGCCGCCGATTGCGACGACGTTCTTGCGGTTCGCAAGCAGGGTAGACACCACCTGGCGGCGGTCGAGGAGATTGGCCTTGCTCATTTGGTGAAAACCTTGGCGCCGATCAGGCGCTGCGACAGCAGGACGGCGGTGGGCGTGAGCGCGTTGTAGGCCTGCGCTGCGGCCGCCTCCAGCACGGCCGGCACCTCGGCCGCATTGGACGCGCGCAGCACCTGGACGCCAGAGAGCTCGAACACGCAATGCGTGGTCGATCCCATCGGCACCTGCCATGGATTGAACTCGCCCCACTCGCCGCGCATGGTCACGAGCGTCAGGAACGGAAAGCGCAGGATCGGGATCAGCGACAGCATGTTGATGCAATTGCCGACCCCGCTCGACTGCATCAGAAGCACGCCGCGCTGTCCGCCGGTCCAGGCCCCGGCCAGGAGCGCGACGCCCTCCTCCTCCGTCGTCAGCGGAATGCCGCGCATCGTGGTTGAGGCCAGCACGCGCTGAATCAACTTCGAATGGCCGGCGTCGGGCACGTAAGGCGCCTGCCGGACGTCGAAGCGTTGCAATGTCGCGAAAATATCGTCGGGCCAATTCGGGGCCGTGTCGGCAGCGTCAGCGCGGGCGTGCATTTTCCTGTCCGGTCGGCTTGCAAATCACGACACGACTGTAGACGGTGAGCCGAGCCGCTCGAAAGAGCGAAAACAGCATATCGGTCTCAACCGGCGAGTATGGCGGCGATGAACGCAAGTGCGAAAGAACTGGCGGCCAATTTCGATCTGGAGAAGCTGACACCCGAATTCTACGACGATCCCTACCCGACTTATCGTGCACTGCGGGAAAACGAGCCGGTCAAGCGCCTCCCCAACGGCACTGTGTTCCTGACCCGCTATGACGATCTCGTCACCACCTACAAGAACACAAAGTCGTTCAGTTCGGACAAGAAGCGCGAGTTCGCGCCGAAATACGGCGACACCCCGCTTTACGAGCACCACACCACGAGCCTCGTCTTCAACGACCCGCCCGCCCACACCCGCGTGCGCCGCCTGATCATGGGCGCGCTGTCGCCGCGCGCGATCGCGGGGATGGAGCCCGATATCGTCAAGCTGGTCGACGGCCTGCTCGATGCCATCGCCGCCAAGGGGGCTTGCGAGCTGATCGACGACTTCGCCGCGTCGATCCCCATCGAAGTGATCGGCAATCTGCTCGACGTTCCCCACGACGAACGCGAGCCGCTGCGCGACTGGTCGCTGGCGATCCTCGGTGCACTCGAGCCGGTGGTGTCGCCCGAAGTGGCTGCGCGCGGCAACAAGGCGGTAAAGGACTTCCTCGCCTATCTCGAAACCCTGGTCGCGCGCAGGCGCCAAAAGCCCGGCAATCCCGAGCGTGACGTGCTGACGCGCCTGATCCAGGGAGAAGGCAACGGCGAGGAAAACGGCGAGCGGCTGACGGAGAAGGAGCTGCTGCACAACTGCATCTTCCTGCTCAACGCCGGGCACGAGACCACCACCAATCTGATCGGCAACGGCCTCGTCGCGCTGCACCGGAATCCGGACCAGAAGCAGCGGCTGATCGAAAACTCCGACATGATCAAGACTGCCGTCGAGGAGATGCTGCGCTACGAGAGCTCGAACCAGCTCGGCAACCGCATGACGACAGAGAAGATCGAGCTCGGCGGCGTCATGCTCGACGCCGGCACGTCGGTGACGCTGTGCATCGGGGCGGCCAACCGCGATCCCGCCCAGTTTCCGGAGCCCGAACGCTTTGACATCGCGCGCACGCCGAACCGGCATCTCGCCTTCGCCACCGGCGCGCATCAATGCGCCGGCATGGCGCTGGCGCGACTCGAAGGCGCGATTGCGATCTCGCGCTTCCTGGCGCGCTTCCCGAACTATGCCGTGAGCGGCCATCCGGTGCGGGGCGGACGGGTGCGGTTCCGCGGCTTCCTGAGCGTGCCCTGCTCTATAGGTTGAGGCCCGCGGGCATCGTTTCGAACGAGCGACGCATTATCTGTTAGAATGCGTAAGACACGTGAGCTGGAGTGACGAATGAGTAGTCCGCCAGTCGCTGATTTCATCTCGAGGGAGGCGCGCTTCGGCGCCCGCAATTACGAGCCGCTTGGCGTTGTCCTGTCGCGCGGCGAAGGCGTTTTCGTTTGGGACACCCAGGGCAACCGATATCTGGATTGCCTCTCCGCCTATTCGGCGGTCAACCAGGGCCATTGCCACCCGAAAATCCTGGCCGCCATGGTCGAGCAGGCCGGCCGATTGACCCTGACCTCGCGTGCATTCCACAACGACCAGCTCGCTCCCTTCTACGAGGAGATCGCGGAACTCACCGGCTCTCACAAGGTGCTGCCGATGAACAGCGGAGCCGAAGCCGTTGAGAGCGCGATCAAGTCCGTGCGCAAATGGGGCTATGAGGTGAAGGGGGTGCCCGACGGGCAAGCCGAGATCATCGTCTGCGCCAACAATTTCCATGGACGCACCCTCGGCATCGTCGGCTTCTCGACCGACGCGGCCACGCGCGAACATTTCGGCCCCTTTGCGCCGGGCTTCAAAATCATTCCCTTCGGCGATCTCGCCGCGCTGGAAGACGCAATCACGCCGAACACCGTCGCCTTCCTGGTCGAACCCATCCAGGGCGAAGCCGGAGTCATCATTCCACCGGCAGGCTATTTCACGGGGGTGCGCGAGCTCTGCACGGCGCACGACGTGATGCTGATCCTCGACGAGATCCAGACTGGACTCGGCCGCACCGGCAAGCTGCTTGCGGAACAGCACGAGGGCATCGAGGCGGATGTGACGCTGCTCGGCAAAGCTTTGTCCGGCGGTTTCTATCCCGTCTCGGCCGTGCTTTCCAACAACGAGGTCCTCGGCACGCTGAAACCAGGTCAGCATGGCTCAACATTCGGTGGCAATCCGCTCGCCTGCGCGGTGGCGCGGGCGGCGCTCCGCGTTCTCGTCGAGGAAGGGATGATCGAGAACGCTGCGGTGCAAGGTGAGCGCTTCCTGAAAGGCCTCAGAAGCATCCGCGCCAACACGGTGCGCGACGTGCGCGGACGCGGGCTGATGCTGGCGGTCGAGCTCAACCCTGAAGCCGGCCGTGCGCGCCGCTACTGTGAGGCTCTGCAGACCGAAGGCATCCTCGCCAAGGATACCCACGAGCACACGATCCGCTTCGCCCCGCCGCTGGTGATTACCAGTGACCAGGTTGATTGGGCCTTGGAGAGAATCGCTGCCACCCTGACGCAGGATTTCGCCTGAGCTCTGCCTGCGTCGGAAGACCGCAAGGCCGCGGGCAGTCAACAACGAACGATTTCGCCACCTGCGCGTTGAACGGTTCCGGGCGACTGGGACGAGCGTGGAGTTGCGATCATGCTTCCGCGTGCCGTGTGCCTTTCGGCGTTTTTGGTCGGTGTGTCGATGCTCACGGCGAGCGTCGGTGCGTCCGCCCAGGACCATCATGGTCGGGGTGGGCCGCCGGGAGCGGCTGCCCGACCGGCAGCGCCGCCTGCGATGGCCCGACCGGCGGCGCCACCTGCGATGGCGCGTCCCGCTGCGCCGGCATTTCATCCTCCGGCCATGCCGCAGCGACCGGCCATGGCGCCGAGTCCGGCGCCTCGCATGGCCTCACCGCCACCGCGCCCGGCCCCGCACTTCGCGGCACCACCGCAGCGAGCTGCCCCGCACGTGGCGGCACCGCGACCTGAATTCCATCGCGCGCCGGCAGCTCCGCAACGTCCGGCGATGGCACCGCCGCCGACGCCGCATATTGCCGCCCCCTCACACCCCAGCGCGCCGCCGGCCGTGAGCGAGCGGCCGGAACGGCCGCGCGAGACGCTGTCGCGCCAAGCCTCGGAACGCCAGGGCCGCATCGACCGCTTGCAACAGCGTGTGCRGACATTGCAGTCGCAAAAGCCGGAAGGCGCGGGAGCGCAACGCGAGCAGCAGCGATTGCTGCAGTCGCAGAATAGGCTGCTGGAGCGCGAGCAGCGCGTACAACAGCGTGAGCAGCACGTCGAGCAGGGACAGCGCGAGATGCTGTCGCGCCAGACCGCGGAGCGCCAGACCCGCATCGATCGCCTCCAGCAGCGTGTGCAGACGTTGCAGTCGCAAAAGCCGGACGGCGCACGCGCGCAACGCGCACAAGAACGCGCGCTGCAGGCGCAGAACCGTCTGCTGCAGCACGAGCAACGGGCGCAGCAAATCGATCTGGCGCGCCAGCAGAGGCTGGGGCTGCAGGCCCCCGCTGCATCAGTTGCAGCGGCGGCCGCCGCGCGCGGGCGGTTTGCCGCGCACTTCCGCGAGCGGGCGGCCGGACAAACCCAGGCGGCCCTCGTCGCCCGCCACAGCGGCTGGGCTCCCCGGCAGGCCTGGCGACACCGCCATCCCGCGGTGTTCGTGGCATGGCTTGGGCCCGTGTTCTGGCCTTACGCCTATTCCGACATTTTTGACTACACGTTCTGGTCCTATGCCTACGAGCCCGGCTATTGGGCGTACGCGTATGACGACTTCGTYGACACCATGTTCTGGGGCGATGACAGCCCCTATTCCGCCTATGCCAGCACCAACCCGAATGACTATCCGCAAGCCGGCGGCGGCACCCGCGCGCGCCAGCGCGCCAGCGTGAGCCCGCAAACGCTGCAGCAATTGTGCGGCACACCGGACAAGGGCGTCACCGCTTGGCCGCTTGACGATATCACGCGGGCAGTGCGGCCGACGGCGGAGCAACGCGCGCTGCTCGACGCGTTGAAGACCGCGGCGGCCAACGCCGCCGGTGTTTTCAAGGACTCCTGCGCAGAGACATATGCACTGACGCCGCCTGGCCGCTTGCGGGCGATGATGAACCGCGTCAGCGCGACACTGGATGCTGTCAAGATCGTGCGACCGGCACTGGAGACTTTTTACAACTCGCTCAGTGACGAGCAGCAGGCCCGCTTCAACGCGCTCGGCCCCAAAATCGGCGACCGCTCGCCTCGGCAGCAGGAAGCCAATGCCCAGGAAGCCAGTGCCGAAGGCTGCGGCGATCCGAAGTCCGGCCTGACCCAGTTGCCGATCCAGAGGATCGAGGCTGTCCTCCACCCCGCGGGCAAGCAGAAGGAAGCGCTCGACCGCCTCGGCGAGGCGACGGCGAAGGGCGTTGAGGGCCTACAGGCGGCCTGTCCGAACGATGTACCGCTGACGCCGGTCGGACGACTAGAGGCGATGCAGCACCGGCTCGAGGCCATGCTTCAGGCCGCCAAGCTGGTCGAGCCCGCCCTGGACGAGTTCTATGCCACGCTGAGCAGCGAGCAGAAGGCGCGCTTCAACACGCTGCAACAGCTCGCAGGCCCGTGACGGCAGCAGCGTCGCATTCCCTCGTTGCAATGTGCGCAGCGGCCGAGCGACGCGGGGTGCCATCATCGCCCTGCTCCACAGTTCGGCCAGAACATACGTGTCCGGGCCGCTTCTCTCTGTGAGAAATGCGGTGGCACGGAATGCAAACAACCGCCTCGCCTTGACCTCACGCGACGGAAATCGTCTTCGGTCCAGCGTCAGTCGCGGTTGGGATCGCTTGAGGCCGCTCTTTCTCATCCGAGCTGATGGCGCTGCATTGCTGGGAGTGAGCAGACAACTCAAGATCGGCCAGGTGGTCCCAGTATTCTGCTTCTGCGAGCAGCTTCCATTTGTTCATGCTGTTGTACGCGGCCTGTTGGCGGCACAGCGAACTCATCGCACGCAAGCGCTGCACTCTCTCCACTGCCTCCACTGCGAACCTCCCTTCGCGCCAGCTTGTTTACAAGCGCACTTATGTTGTCACAATTTCGCAGATTGAATTGACGAGTGATAGTCCGGTGTTTGACGGTCAATCGATGATAGCGCAATCGTCTGACTTTTCACCGACGTGAGCAGCTCCAGCCTGAGAGCTAGTCGAAGTTCTCAGCGCCGTAGCCCCTTCGGCCAGCGCTGTACGCAGGCACGCAACAAGACTCGCGTCGGACGACGGGTTCCCAAGTCGCTGGTGCATTCCATTTCAGGACTGAAATCTTAATTGTCAGCGGCCTTCCCGGGATAGTGGTTAGCTGGCGATTAGACCGGGCCGGACAAGGTTTGATCCCGAAACTATTTTGGCCCGGCACATTGGACTGCAAGACCGCCTTCGGGCGGTCTTTCCTTATTGCCGCAATAGAACGGGCCTGGGGCTGGAACACGCCGGGGCCTCCGGCAAAAGTCGCTAGCCTTGCCCCGCCGATCACAACAATGGCCCCGACGATTGCGCGCCGGGGCCATTCAAGATCATCAGGCGTGGGTACATCCGCCGTGCCTGCCGATCGTTGATGCCACTGATTACCGCATCCGATCTGGCGCAGACCGTGGCGAGGCTGCGGCATCGGGATGATATCATTCTGCCTGAAAGCTGACGGCTGTCCACCTCTCGTTGGTGGTACTCCAACCGGCTCGCTGAGCGAGCCCGCCGCTTCGGTGCCGTGAAGGGGAAGGCGCGCTTCAACACGCGGCAACAAGTCGCAAGCCCGTGAGGACAGCGCGCGTGGGAGCTAGACCACCGTCCTGTGCCGCGTAATGCACGTGCGCAGCACCTCGTCCATCGGCTTGCTCCACCAGTCGTTGGAGAAGATCTCGATCTCCGAATAACCGGCATAGCCTTGCGCTTCGACAGCGGCGCGCGCCGATTTGATGTCGATCACGCCGTCGCCCATCATGCCGCGGTCGTTGAGGATGTCCCTGGTCGGCACCAGCCAGTCGCAGACATGGAAGGCCAGCAGGCGATCCTTGCCGGCACGCGCGATCTGGGCCATCAGCTCCGGATCCCACCAGATGTGATAGACGTCGAGCGCGACGCCAAGCATGCCGCTGCGGCCCGGGTCGAGCCGATCGCAGATGTCGAGCGCCTGTTTCGTCGTGTTCACGCAGGCGCGGTCGGCAGCGTAGGCCGGATGCAAGGGCTCGATCGCCAGCGGCAGCTTTGCCTGTCTGGCATAGTCGAGCATCTCGGCGAGAGCCTCCTCGACCTGACCGCGCGCTGCGACGATGTCCTTGGACGCCTCGCTGCCCGGCCGCGAATATTGCGGCAGACCGCCGACGACGAGAACGATGCAGGGCGCGCCCAGCGCCTTGGCTTCGTCGACGCAGCGGCGGTTGTCGTCGCGCACTTCGCCGCGACGCGATGCGTCCGAGGTGAACATGCCGCCGCGGCAATAGCCCGACAGCTCGAGGCCGGCGTCGCGCACCGCGCGTGCGGCGCGGTCGAGACCGACGGCAGCGACCTGATCGCGCCAGGGGTCGATGGCGCGGATGCCATGCTTCGCACAGGCGTCGATGATCTCGACGAGGTCACCCTGCTTGCGGACCGTCGCCGTGTTGAGCGACAGCCAGCGATGGTCGGACGAAAAATCGCGCATCAGGAGTCCAGCCCGTGAGAGGCCAGCACTGTTTTCATGCGACGGGTCGCCAGTTCGGGGTTGGCCAGCAGCCCGGCCTGATCGGCGAGGCGGAACAGCTCGGCCAGATGCAGCATCGAGCGCGCGCTCTCCTGTCCCCCGACCATGGTGAAATGATCCTGGTGGCCGTTGAGATAGGCCATGAACACCACGCCGGTCTTGTAGAAGCGCGTCGGCGCCTTGAAGATATGACGCGACAGCGGCACGGTCGGCCCCAGCACGTCGTGGAAGCCGGCCTCGTCGCCTGCCGCGAGGCGTGACAACGCATAAGAGGCAGCCGGCGCGATGGCATCGAAGATGCCGAGCAGTGCGTGCGAAAAGCCCTGGTCGTCGCCGGCGATTAGCTCCGCGTAGTTGAAATCGTCGCCGGTGTACATCTTGATGCGCTTGTCCAGGCGCCTGCGCATGTCGATCTCGCGCTGCTTGTCGAGTAGCGAAACCTTGACGCCGTCAACCTTGGCCGCGTTGTTGTTGATGATGGCCACCGCAACGTCCATCGCCTTGTCCAGGTCCTTGGTGCCCCAATATCCGGTCAGAGCGGGATCGAACATATCGCCGAGCCAGTGGATGATCACGGGCTCGCGGACCTGCGACAGCACGCGGTTGTAGACCTTGGCGTAATCGTCGGCGCTGCGGCCGAGTTTTGCGAGAGCACGCGACGCCATCAGGATGATGCGGCCGCCGACCTTCTCGACGGCCGAGAGCTGCTCCTCATAGGCGCGAATGACGTCGTCGAGGCTCTTGGCATCCTCGACCGCAAGATGATCCGTACCTGCGCCGGAGAACACCAGCGCATTGCGCCGCTTGGCGGCACCGACCGAACGTGTGATCAGCTCCAGCGAGGTCGGCCAGTCCAGCCCCATCCCACGCTGCGCGGTGTCCATGGCTTCGGCGACGCCGAGGCCGAGGTCCCAGACATGCTCGCGGAAGGCGATGGTCTTGTCCCAGTCGATGGCAGCCGAGAGCCAGGGATCGTTGTCCGCAAAGGGATCGACAACCGTGTGCACGGCCGAGAACGCGATGCGGTTCAAAGGTCCTTCGAGCTTCGCGGGGAACGTTCGCGACGCCGCGAGCCGGTAGGTCTCGATCGAACGATCCGCTTTCGGGAGCTTGAGCGACAATGACGACATTGGTTGGACGGGTTTGTTCATGATTTCAGACCTCTCCCCGTCATTGCGAGGAGCGAAGCGACGAAGCAATCCAGACCGTCGCCGCGGAGGGACTCTGGATTGCTTCGCTTCGCTCGCAATGACGGCTTGGTAAACATCGCGGCTTATCCAACTGACCTCAGGCCTCGATCGGGGCGACGTCGATCCAGCGCCGCTCCTTCCAGCTCTTCAGCGCGCATTCGGCGAGTTGCACGCCCTTGACGCCTTCGAGCAGCGTGAACTTGTAGGGCGCGTCCTCGTAGACGTGGCGGATGAACATCTCCCACTGCTCCTTGAAGCCGTTGTCGTAGGTGACGTTGTCAGGCAGCTTCTGCCAGTCGCCGTAGAAGTCGTGCAGCCGCTTCTCGTCGGGATTCCACACCGGCCGGGGCGTTGCCTGCCGCGCCTGGATCATGCAATCCGACAGGCCCGCGACCGCCGAGCCGTGTGTGCCGTCGACCTGGAAGGTGACGAGGTCGTCGCGATAGACGCGCGTCACCCAGGACATGTTGATGTGCGCGATGACGCCGCCCTCGAGCTGGAAGGTCGCGTAGGCGGAATCATCCGCGGTCGCCTTGTACTTCTTGCCCTGCTCGTCAAAACGCTCGGGGATGTCGGTGTTGCCGATGCAGACCACGCTCTGGACGTTGCCGAACAGGTTGTCGAGCACGTAGCGCCAGTGGCAGACCATGTCGAGGATGATGCCGCCGCCGTCCTCGTCGCGGTAGTTCCAGGACGGCCGCTGCGCCTCCTGCCAGCCGCCTTCGAACACCCAATAGCCGAATTCGCCGCGCACCGAGAGGATGCGGCCGAAGAAGCCGGAGTCGCGCAGGAAGGCGATCTTCTTCAGGCCCGGCAGGAACAGCTTGTCCTGCACCGTGCCATGCTTGACGCCCTTTGCGTTGGCGAGCTTGACGACCTCGAGCGCCTCCTCGAAATTCGTCGCGATCGGCTTCTCGCAATAGACGTGCTTGCCGGCGTTGATGGCCTGGGTCAGCAGACCGGGCCGCGCCTGCGTGGTCGCGGCGTCGAAGAACATGGTGTCGTTCTTGTCCGCGAGCGCAGCATCGAGATCGGTGGTCCAGCGCGTGATGTTGTAGCGCTTGGCGAGGGCTTCGACCTTGTCGGCGCTGCGGCCGACCAGGATCGGATCGGGCATCACGCGGTCGCCGTTCTTCAGCCGGACGCCGCCCTGCTCGCGAATCGCGACGATCGAGCGGATCAGATGCTGGTTGAGACCCATGCGGCCGGTAACGCCGTTCATGATGAGGCCGAGGCGTTGGGTGGTCATGCCAATTACTCCCAAGGTGATTTTGGCTGTTCGAGCGGGCGGAGCGCCGACCAGTCCGGATGGACCGACGTCGCAAAGCCCGTTGCATGGAGCGATCCCGTCAGGAGATCGCCGTTTTGAATGGAGAGGCGGATGCCCTGCCCGGCATCGGCGTAGAGATCGGGATGGGCGAGCGCGAAAGCCTGCGCTTCAGCGGTCGGCGTCTCGCCAAATCCGTCGACATAGTGATGGCCGTTGCGCTCCGCATGGGTGACGCCGATGAAGGCGCCGAGCGCGAGATCCTGCTGCACGGCAAGGCCGGCCTGGCAGGTCAGGTCCTCGCCCGTCACGAAGAACCGCGCGCCGCCCGCGCTCCATTTCGACGCGCGCGTCGCGTTGACGATGGATTTGTAGAGGCCCTTGCAGGACTTCGAGGAAATGCCGCAATAGCCGCGCGCACGCGCCGCCGGGAAGGCATCGTAGGAATCGTCGGCCTCGTCGATGATGAAGCCGTGCGCGGCGAGCGAGCCGAGCGGGCATTGCCGGGTGATGTCTCGCGGCATCGGCTGTTCGACATAGAGCAAGCGCGAGGCGATCGGGCGCAGCGCGGAATCACGATCAAGCCGATCCATCAGTGCCTGTAGTGCGGCAAGATCGGCGTACTGCTCGTTCGCGTCGAGCGTCACCTTGTAGTCGCGCCCGAGCGTGTCGAGTTCCTTGCCGATCCGCGCCAGCCGTCCTGCATCGGCAGCGGGATCGCCCGACAGTTTCAGCTTGAAGTAATACGCACCGGCGTTCTCGCGTGCATCGGCAACACCGCCCTCACCTTCGACGGTATCGTCGAGGCCCACGGTGTGCCTGATGGCAACGCGCGGCAGCGGCTTCCGGCCGGCGAGAAACGCCGTGAGGTCCGCTTCCTTGAGGTCCGGCGAAAGCCGTGCATCGATGCCGGCAATGTTGCCGGCCATCCCGTCGAAAAAGTTGGTCTCGCCTGCGCGGAGCAGTGCGTCGAGGATCGCCTTGTCGATCTCCGCCGGGCCATAAGCCGCCGCAAGCGCTGGAATATTCTTCTTTGCACAAGTCGCGACCTGGGCACCGATGCACGAGGCATGCAGATCGAACGCCGTCAAGAATCCAGTCCGCGCAAGATAAAGGCCCCGCGCAATTTCCAGCGAACGCCGCAGGCCGTCGACCGTCTGCGCCGGCGACAGCTCCGGCCGCTTGTCGAACCATTTTGGCACCAGCAGCTCGGCACTGGCGCCGACCGCATTCCCGCTGCCCTCGACCTCGATCTCGACCCGCACGAACAGCTGCGGCGTTGCATTGATGGTGATCGCGCCAAAGCGGAACGGCCGCGCAAAATGCACGGGACGTTCAAAGAACGCGATGTCTCGCAGCTTCAGGCGCGGCGCCATGACTTTAATCCAGCGAACCTTGCGAGAAAAAATGCCTGCGGATGCGTTGCACGAGCTCGGTGAAGACAGGATCGGCCATTACATCGAGCGAGCGCGGGCGCGGCAGCGGCACGTCGTAGATCGCCGCGATCGCGCCGGGCCGCTCGGTCATGACCAGCACGCGGTCGGCGAGGAACACGGCCTCGGGAATCGAATGCGTGATCAGGAGCACCGTCTTCCTAGTCTCGCGCTGGATCCGCATCAGCTCGACATTCATGCGCTCGCGCGTCAACGCGTCGAGTGCGCCGAACGGCTCGTCCATCAGCATGATCTTGGGATCGTGCACCAACGCGCGACAGATCGAGGCGCGCTGCTGCATGCCGCCCGAGAGCTGCCAGGGCAGCTTCTTCTCGAAACCTTCGAGGCCGACCAGCTTCAACAGCGCCTTGGCGCGATCGAGATAGTGTTGTCGCGGCAGCCGCTTCATGTCGATCGGCAGCATCACGTTCGCGAGGATGTTGCGCCAGGGCAGCAGCAGCGCGTTCTGGAAGACGATGCCGACATTGCCGTGCGGCTTCGTCACCTTCTCACCCTCGACCAGGACCTCGCCTGATGTCGGCGGCAGCAACCCCGAGATCAGCTTGAGTAGCGTGGACTTGCCGCAGCCGCTTGGGCCGACCACGACGAAGAACTCGCCGTCATTGATGTGGAAGTCGAGCGGACGCAGCGACGGCACGTCGCCGTCGCGCGTCCGGTAGGTTTTCGACACGCCGGACAGTTTGATGCCCGACGCATCGCCGGCAGCCCGGTCGCTCACCAGTYTCAGATGCGCGGCGTGCTGCACGATTTCGCTCACGACTGCGGCTTGCTTCACGATCCGCTCTTCGGCAGATAATCGTTGGTGTAGAAGGCCTTCGGGTTCTCCTTGGCCTTGGCATCCAGTCCGCCATATTCGACCATCAGATTGACGGAGTCCGTCATGTTCTGGTCGGTGACCTGGAACGGCCGCTTGCTCTTGGTCTCCGCGGTCCGGTAGAGCGGAATGGTCAGCTCAAAGCCCTGCGTCAGGGTGTCGATCTTGCCGCCCTTGGGGTTGGCATCGAGGATCGATTGCGCAGCCGCTTTCGGCTCCTTCTCGGCGGCTTCGACCGCCTTGGTCGTCGCCGACATGAAACGGCGGACGAGATCGGCATTGGCCTTCACATAGTCGGCGTTGGCGATGATGCCCGAGGAGACCATGTTGATGCCGTAGTCAGCGAACTTGATCGGATAGACGTCCTTGCCGGTGGCGTCCTTGATCTTCATCGACTGGTCCATGACGTAGCCGAGCAACAGATCGGCCTGGCCGTTGATGACGGCGTTGAGCTTGGTCTGGCCGTCGCCGGCAACGGTCTGGAAGTCGCTTTCCTTCAGGCCGGTCTTCTTCAGGAACAGCGGCCAGATCTGGGTCATGGAATCGGCCGGCGTGATCGCCACCGTCTTGCCCTTGATGTCCTCCGGCTTCTTGATGTTCTTGTCGGCAAAGCCCATGGCGGACATCGGGCTGGTCTGGAGCAGCACGCCGGTCGCGACGACAGGTGCGCCCTTGATCGCGGCGCGCATCATGGTGGGGACGTCGACATAGCCGAAATCGGCGGTCTTGGCGGCCACGGCCTGCGTGGTCGCAGCCGAGCCGCGGCCTTCCTGGATTTCGAGGTCGATGCCKTCGGCCGCGTAAATGCCCTTGGCTTTGCCGTAATAGAACGGCGCGTGCTCGCCATAGACGTACCAGTTCAGCATCAGCACGACCTTGTCGGCGGCC
The DNA here is from genome assembly GCF_052114925.1 of Bradyrhizobium sp. 2TAF36. Taxonomy (NCBI): domain Bacteria; kingdom Pseudomonadati; phylum Pseudomonadota; class Alphaproteobacteria; order Hyphomicrobiales; family Nitrobacteraceae; genus Bradyrhizobium; species Bradyrhizobium sp. 2TAF36. Next base: position 34,843 of record NZ_JBFRFR010000073.1, read on the forward strand.
TGCGCGGGCATCGCCGCAAACACCATCAGCGCAGCCGAGACAGCTCCTATCCACCGCTTCATCGTTTCTCTCCCTTGCCCTTGTTGCGTCGGCCGTTGATGGCCGTTCGTTGCCTTAGTTTTTGTTACGAGGCGAAAATCACGTCTTCACGCTGGCTGACATGCCAGGGAATGACCAGCTTCTCGATCCGGTCCACGATCCAGAACAGGATCACGCCGAGCAGCGCCAGGATCACCAGCGCCGCGAACATCGTCGGCAGATCGAACGTGCCGATCGAGCGCTGCATCACGTAGCCGATGCCGGAATTGGAGCCGACGAACTCGCCGACGACGGCGCCGACCACGGCAAGCGTCACCGACACTTTGAGGCCTGAGAAGATCGCCGGCAGCGCATGCGGCAGGTTCACCGCGAGGAAAACCCGGAACCGGCTGCCCTGCATGGCGCGGGCGAGATCGACCATATCAGGATCGACCGATTTGAAGCCCTGCACGGCGGAGACCACCACCGGGAAGAAACCGAGCAGGAAGGCTGAAATCACTTTGGGAATGATGCCGAAGCCAAACCAGACCACGAACAGCGGCGCGATCGCGATCTTCGGCACGGATTGCGAGAACACCAGCAGCGGATAGACATAGCTCTCCACCGTCTTCGAGCCCGCGATCAGCATCGCGACGGGAATGCCGAACAGCGCCGACAGCAGGAAGCCGCAGACGGTGGCATAGGTGGTCGGCCAGGACTGGCGCAGCAGTTCCGGCCATTCGGTGCGCAGCACCGCGACGACGTCGGCCGGCGCCGGGATCTGATAGGCGGGAATTTTGAACAGCCGGATTGCGAGGTCCCAGGCGACGACGATGAAAACCAGGAACAAAAACGGCCGGACCCAGGCCGCATTCAGCATCTTGGATACCGCACCTTGCGGCTTCAACTCAGCCACGTCTCACTCCCGGCATTCTTCTTCGTTCGGGGGAGAAATTAACTCGTTGGATAAATACTGTCCAGAGCTTTCCCTGTGACGTTTTGTGCCGGTTCCTGGCCTCCTCTCGTGTCCCGGACGTGCTGCTGCGCTACGTCCGGGGCACGAGACCGCCTCACCCTCGGTGTCATTCCCCGCGAAGGCGGGGAATCCAGTACGCCGCGGCTTCTCGGTTCAATCTCAACCGTCTCTGGAATACTGGATTGCCCGCCTTCGCGGGCAATGACGGCGGAGATTGAGGAAACGACGGACGATTGGTCCGCCAACGCGCGGACTAGGCCGCTAAACCGTCTGCGCGACCGCGCTGCGCGACTTCGGCGCCTTGGCGATCTCGAACAGCGCGGTCGATCGGCCCGTCAGCGCGGCCAGCACGAGGCCGACCATGTGCGAAAGCCGTTCGTCCTTGGCTTTCTTGTCCAGCAGGTCGCGGCCGAAGATCACGCTCAACGTGGCCGAATTGGAGAGATAGAAGAAGCAGAGCCCCGCGATCGAGATGTAGAGCTGCACCGGATCGACCGCGACCTGGAAGTCGCCGCTGTCGACGCCGCGCAGCACCACGGTGCGGATCATCTCGACGAAGGGCGAGTGCATCGACTTGACCTTGGTCGAGCGCTTGAGGTGCTTTGCGCGCGCGAGGTTCTCGGTCTGGAGCAGCGACAGGAATTCCGGGTTGCGCAGGAAGTAGTTCCAGGTGAACTCGATCAGGCGCCGGATCGCTTCGGGCGGATCGAGATGCTCGAGATCCAGCCCCCGCTCCTCGCTGCGGATCTTGTCATAGGCGCCTTCGAGCACCGCGAGATAGAGCTCGTCCTTGTTGCCGACGTGATAGTAGAGCATGCGCTTGTTGGCGCCGGCCTTCGCCGCGATGCGGTCGACACGCGCGCCCGCGAGCCCGTGGGTGGAGAATTCCTGCTTGGCAGCCTCGAGAATGCGCAGCCGCATCCCCTCGGGGTCGCGCTGCCATTTCAGAGTTCGCTTTGCCGTTGCTTTCGCCAAACCGGGTGCCCGCTGGGTGATCGTCCAGATCGCATTTATCATGCGCGAGGCCCGCCGCATAGTTTCGTCATTGCGAGCGCAGCGAAGCAATCCAGACTGCCACCGCGAAGACAGCCTGGATTGCTTCGTCGCAAGAGCTCCTCGCAATGACGAACGGGAGGCCGCCCCCTCAATCCGCCGGCTTCGGCGAGCGCTCCAGCAGCACCGTCTGGATCCCGCAGGTCCCATTCCGCACCGTCATGATCCGCGTGCCCGGCTTGCGGCCGTTGCGCACCTCGGTGACGTCGAGGCCGGCGGCGAGCAGGCGGGCGCGCGTGGCGTCGATGTCGGCGACCCGCCAGCTCAGGCCCCAGAGACGGTCATGCACGGAATCCCCGCCCGCCACGGGGCGGCGCACCACTTCGACGATGAGGTCGCCGCAGCGGAAGAACATCAGCTGGCCCCAATCCTGGTGCGAGCGGTCCAGTGCGAGATCAAGGCCGAGCCGCGCGCCATAGAGCGCAGCGGCGCGGTCGGAATCCTCGGTGGTGACCACGACGTGGTCGAGCCCATCGATCGGCGCGATGTCGGTCGCAGTCGACAGCGGCCGCTCCTCGGCGAGCTCGAGGAAGAACATGCGCACGCCGCGCGTCAATTCGGTCGCGGCACGCGTGCGTTTCCAGTGCAGGACTGCGCCGCTCGCGACGTCGCTGCTTTCGACCTCGGCGACCGGATCAGGCCTCAAGGCCACCCGCTCCAGCCGCCGGTGCATCTTGCCCATGTCTGCGACACGAAAGCACAGGCTGGCGAGCACGCCCTCGCGGTCGTCGAGCAGCGCGCGGATCCGGTCCGCCGCAACGTTAAAGCCGCTCGGCGCCATCAGCTCGATCGTCACGTTCGCAAGCGTGAACAGCACGCGATCGGCGCCCTCGCCGGAATTCTGCCAGGCCGGCGCGCGCCCGAGCAGCGTCTGATACGCCGCCTTGGCCGCACCGATATCGCTCACCAGGGCAACGATGTGATCGAGGCCGGTGATCATCATTCCCCCCTTTGATCGACCTGGAACCATATTCCGAAGGACGGCGTTTGTCCGGGCTTGGCATGGACCGGTGATGGTCGTATTCCGGCCCCATGCCGACCTCAAGCGCTCGGGCGGCAGATTTGCGAATAATTTCAGCGTCCCCAGAGCGGAACCGGTGTTAGAGTAAGCCCGCCGGCCGGGACCACCCAGCGCATCACGGACAACCAATGCAGGCTCTCTTTATCGGTCAGACCTATATCGACGTCGTCTTCATCACCGACCACATGCCGACCGGCGACGAAAAGCACGTGGCAACCGACTACGCGGTCTCCTTCGGCGGCAACGCGGTCACGGCGGCGTTCTGCTGCGCCAAGCTCGGCATCGTGCCCGATCTCATCGCCACGGCGGCCAATGACTGGCTGGGGCGGATGTTCCAGGACATGTGCGCGAAATACGCGATCTCGCTGCACGGGCGGAAGGTGAACCAGTCCTCGCTGTCCTTCATCATGCCCAAGGACGGCAAGCGCGCCATCGTCCGCTGCCGCGACGACGAGCACATCCATCCGTTCCCCATGCTCAATCTCGGCGGCTGCCGCGCCCTGCACATCGACGGCCATCAGCCCGATGCCGCGATCCACTATGCAAAAGTCTGCCGCGAGGCCGGCATCCTGACCTCGCTCGACGGCGGCGGCCTGCGCACCAACACGCATGAGCTGCTCGCATTCATCGACGTCGCCATCGTCGCCGAACGCCTATGCGAGCAGATGGACCTGACGCCCGAGAAGATGCTCGACTACCTCAAGAGCCGCGGCTGCAAGATCGGCGGCGTCACCATGGGTGAGAAGGGTCTGCTCTGGTACAATGAAACGGGTGCGGTCGAGGTCATGCCGGCGATGCCGATCCCGCGCGAGCGCGTGATCGACACCAACGGCGCCGGCGACGTCTTCCACGGCGCCTATGTCTATTCCTACCTCGCCCATCCCGGCAAAAGCTGGCGCGAGCATTTTGATTTTGCCCGCGCCGCCTCGACCTTCAAGATCCAGCGCCTCGGCAACGAGGCCGGGCTGCCGACCCTTGTGGACATCGCCAAAGTCAGGCACGAGTTCGAAGTCAGGGTCTAGGGTTTTGTAAGGGCATATCATGGGGCGCGTCTTTATCGCCGGCAGCATCAACATGGATGTGGTGGCGACCGCCGATCGCCACCCCAAAGTCGGCGAGACCGTCGCCGGCCGGCAGGTGCTGTATTTTCCTGGCGGCAAAGGTGCAAACCAGGCCGTCGCGGCGTCGCGACTCGGCGTGAAGACCACGCTGATCGGCCGGCTTGGCAAGGATTCATTTGGCGCTGAGTTGCGGATGTTCCTCGGTGCGCAGGGCATCGAGCTCGGCTCTGTTCGGGACGCCGACACGCATAGCGGCACCGCGATCATCACGGTGGCGGCCTCCGACAACACCATCGTCGTCATCCCCGGCAGTAATGCGCTGGTCAGCGCCGACGATGTCGCGAACGTTCCGCTGGCGAAGGGCGATGTGGCCGTCAGCCAGTTCGAGATTCCGCTGCCGACGATTGCCGCCTTCTTCCAGCGCGCCCGTAGCGCCGGCGCCACGACGCTGCTCAACCCGGCACCGGCGCAAAAGATGTCCGCCGAGCTGCTGGCGCTCGTCGACATCCTCGTGCTGAACGAGACCGAGCTCGGCTTCCTCGCGGGCGTGGAGCTCTCCGACGGCGACGAGGCCGCAACAATCATCGACGTCGCGCGACAACTTCAGGCACGCGAGGACCAGATCATCTGCGTGACGCTCGGCAAGCGGGGCGTGCTCGCGCTCGCCGGCCGCGAGGAATTCGCGGTGCCCGGCCGCGTGGTGAAAGCGGTCGACACCACCGGCGCCGGCGATTGCTTCGTCGGCGCGCTCGCGGCGCAGCTGGCGAAGGGCGTGTCCTTGCGTGCCGCGCTCGCCTTCGCCAACGCGGCCGCCTCGATCAGCGTGCAGCGGATGGGCGCCGGGCCGTCGATGCCGACGGCCGCGGAAGTCGCCGCGGTCGTCAAGGCCAGCTGATCAGGCCAGCGCGCTCTTCAGGTCGAAGCCTTCGTCCGCGGCCTGCTCCGGCGTGATCGAGCGCTCCAGTCCGAACAGGCGTCGGCCGAACATGTGGTCGCCGGCACGGTTGACCGACTCGATGCCGAGCAGTCTGTCGCCCTTGTAGCAGAACGCCGAGAACGCTTTCTTCTCGGGATCGCCACGCAGCACGACGCGGTCGTAGCCGGTGGTCAGCCCCGCCATCTGGAGCTTGTCGTCGCCCTGGTCGCTCCAGAACCAGGGATGACTGTCGTAGGCCTTGCGGTCGCCGGTCAGCCGCGCCGCGAGGCAGCGGGCGTGATCGGTGGCGTTCTGCACCGATTCCAGCCGCTGCGATCCGCCGAAGCGCGGACTGGCGAACAGCGCGCAGTCGCCGATCGCGGAGATGCCAGGATCGGACGTCGAGAGATATTCGTCGACGATGATGCCGGCGGCGACGGCAAGCCCCGCCTCCGCCGCAAGCTCGATGTTCGGCAGCACGCCGACACCGACCACGACGAGGTCGGCCGGCAGATGCCTTCCATCGCTCAAGGAAACGCCGGTGACCTTGCCGCCCTCAGCCTCGATCGAGGTTGCCTGCACACCGAGGTGAATGCGGATGCCGGCCTCGCGATGCCGCGCCTGAAAATACTCCGAGACCTCCGCCGTCACCGCGCGCGCCATCACGCGCGGGGCGAGTTCGAGCACGTCGACCTCGAGCCCCTTGATCCGCGCGGTGGCCGCGAATTCCAGGCCGATGAAGCCGGCGCCGATGATCACCGCGCGCTTCTTCGACGGCATGATCTTCCGCAGCGCCTCGCTGTCGTCGAGGATGCGTAAGTATTTCACGTCGGGCAAATTCGCATTCGGCAAATCAAGCAGCCGGTTGCGCGCGCCCGTGGCCAGCACGAGGTGGCCGTAAGGCAGCGTCTCGCCGGATGCGAGATGCACCTTGTGGCCGGCGCGATCGATCGACACTGCGCGGCCTGCGATCAGCTCGATCTTCTGATCCTGGTAGAATTTCTCCGGCCGGAACATCAGGCTCTCCGGCCCGGCCGAGCCCTTGATATAGGCCTTGGACAGCGGCGGCCGCTGATAGGGCAGATGCGCCTCGTCGTTGATCAGGCAGACGCGGTCGGAAAAGCCCGCCTGGCGCAGGGATGCCGCGACCTGGTAGCCGCCATGGCCGGCTCCGACAATGATCACCGGACCACCCGTCATTGGAACAGCCCATTTCCGGAGACACGAGCGTCACCCATGTCGTCTCCTCTCTCGCTGATATTGGCTTGGCTTGCCCAGGAGGAGCCGGCGCTCGTGTCCGTTCCTAAACGAAGGCGGCCCATTTGAGCCCATCATTCCGTCCTGCGCAAGAGCGGCATGCGGGGATTGTCACCCCCGACCTTCTGCGATTTAGTTGCAGCAACGACCTCATGCCGGGGATATTCCAGATGCCAGCTCCCGTCTCCAAACCCGACGATCCCGCCCTGCTGCGGATCGACGGCCCGATCGCAACCATCACGCTCAACCGCCCCGCCGCGTTCAACTCGGTCAACCTTGCAATCGCGCAGAAGCTCGAACAGCTCGCGGCCTATCTCGAAGGCGCCGACGACATCAGGGTCGTCGTGCTCGAAGGAGAAGGCCGCGCCTTCTCGGCCGGCGGCGATCTGCAGACGATCGGCGCTGCGGCCGAAACCGGCACGGTCACGCCGGTCGTTGGCGAGCTGCTGAAGCATTATCACGCCTTCATCGAGATCATCCGGCGCATGCCAAAGATCTCGCTGTCCAGCGTGCACGGCTCGGCGGCCGGCGCCGGCATGGGCCTCGCCTTCGTCACCGATCTCTGCATCGCCGCGGAGGATGCCAAGTTCACGCCGGCCTATGCCAAGATCGGGGTATCGCCGGACGGCGGCTCGACGGTCGGGATCGTCGGTACGGTCGGATCGAGACGTGCGCTCCAGATCTTCCTGTCGGAGGACAATTTTACCGCGCAGCAGGCCTATGAATGGGGCCTGGTTGCGAAGGTCGTCCCCGCCGCGGAGTTGAAGGCGGCCACGCGAAAACTCGCCGAGCGCCTGGCGCAGAATCCGCCGGCGGCGATCGCCGGCACCAAGTCGCTGGTCTACCAGGCCGCGACCACGCCGGTGAAGCAGCAGCTCGATGCCGAGGAGCACAAGATCATCATGGCGATGAATACGGAGGATTTCCGCGCCGCCGTGAAGAAATTCACGAGCAAGGGCAAGTGAGCGTGCCGGCACCGGCGCGCTCGTTCTGCGGCCTGCGCCACGGCGCGACCGACTGGAATAGGCAGGGGCTGTTTCAGGGACGAACCGACAACCCGCTGAACGCGGACGGCCTTGCGCAGGCGCACGAGGCCGCGGACATGTTGCGCGGGATCGGCATCAGCCGAATCGTCGCGAGCCCGCTGGTGCGCGCGGCACGAACGGCCGAGATCATCGCAGACGCCATCTCGGTGCCGCTCTCGATCGATGACGGCATCATCGAGTTCGATTTCGGAAGCTTTGAGGGCCTCCCCGTCCGCGACCTCATGATCAAGCACGGCGTCAACTCGGCGACGGGCCTCGTCTCGATCCTCCCCGCCGACGGCGAAAACTGGGACGCCATGACGGAACGGTCGCTGGCTTGCGTCTCCGCATGGCTCGACCGTCATCCTGACGACGATTTCCTGTTCGTCTGCCACGACGCGGTGATGCAGGGAATTGCGAAGTCACTGTGCGGCAGCTATTTCAAGAACAGCCACGGCACGCCGTTTCGCTACCTCCGTGAAGGCGGGCAATGGCGCGTCGAGTAGCTCGTCACTTAGGACAGATGTAGCCACCATCAGCAGCATGATCAGATGCGGATCGTTGCCGGCAATCGAGGTGATCATGTCGGCGATGTAACTCGCACCGCGTAAGTAAGCGAGCATCCAGCCGAAGGCATTGGCAGCGCCGATCGTGATCAGCGGCAGCGAGAAGATCAAGCCTGCAAGGCAGAAATCATATGGGATCTTTTTGATATGCCCGCGGTTCAGCGCGGGGATCACGACGACGACAATCCAGACCACCGCAACGACGCCGGCTTCCGTCGGCGTGAACCAGCCGGTGAGGATGCCGCCGAGCAAAATGACAGGGATCATCAGCGGCAGGGCGGCGTCACCCGCGGCGAACACCACCTGCCGCAGCGGCGCGCGCGGCTTGCGCAGGCCGGAAGGGCCGAAGAAGTAGCAATAGATCATCAACCCGAAGCCGATCATCAGCCCGGGCACCACCCCCGCCATGAACAGGCCGGCGATCGAGACGTTGCCGACCGCGCCATAGACCACCGCCGTAATGCTCGGCGGCACCAGTGCAGCGATGGTCGAAGCGGACGCGATGATCGCCGCAATGAAGGCGGGCTCGTAGCCCTCGCGTTTCATCGGGCCGCCCAGCGCACGGCTCATCACGGCGACGTCGGCAGTGGTCGAGCCCGACATTTCCGAGAAGAACATGCTGAAGACAACGACGACCTGCGACAGCCCGCCCCTGATGTGTCCGACCAGCGATACTGACAGGTTGGCTATTCGTACCACCACGTTGGCCGAGCTCATGAGCTCGCCGACCAGCAGGAAGAACGGGATTGCCAGCAACGCCTCGGAGTCCACGCCGTCAAATATCTTCTGGATGATCGCGGCCAGCGAGACATCGGAGAGGAGCGCACCAATGAACACGCCGGCCATCAGCGAGAACGGCACGGGCACGCCGAGATAGCCGAACGACAGGAAGCAGATCGACATCAACGCCAGGACAACGGGTGCGCTCACGGCTGCGCCCTCATCTGCACGTCCGTGATGACGGGCGCTCCGTCCTCTTCGGGCGGCTCGTGATGGTCAAAGCCGTTGCGCAAGCCGTTGACGAGCTGCTCGATGGTGAACAGGCCGATCAGCACGCCGGACAGCGGGATGATCGCATAGAGCGAGGCGATCGGAGTGCCCGACGGCAAGCGAAAGCTGCCGAAGCCGCGAAGATAGTTCTGATAGCCGTACCAGATCAGGCAGAAGGCGACGCCGAGCACGACGAGACGAATGATCACTTCGACGATCAGCCGCGCCGTGCCGTGCATCGCTTCGGAGATCGCGGTGAGATAGAGGTGATCGTTGCGCCGGGTCGCGACCGCGGTCCCGACGAAGATCGCATAGATGAACAGCGTCGAGGTGACTTCCTGGAGCCACAGCCAGGGGTGGCCGATGGTGCGTGTGACGATGTCGGCGGTGACCGACAGCGAGAAGCCGAAGCAGAGCACGCCGCAGAGGACCATCAGCGCAAGCTCGAGCCAGTCGAGCCAGCGCCATTTCAGGTGGCGTTGCCGTTGCACCAGCAGTTTGTCGGCGATGGACATTGTTGCTCCCGGCTGCAGCTTTCCGTCATGGCCGGGCTTGTCCCGGTCATCCACGCACTTGGTGCGGGCTCGAAGGAAGAACGTGGATGCCCGGGACATTTGGCGCGAAGGCGCGCTTCGCGCTTCTGCCCGGGCATGACGACTTTGCTGTAACTAGTTCACCGACCGGATCAAATTCTTGATCTTCTCGGCATGCGGGCCGAGCTCCTTGGCGAGCTTGTCGAGATAGGGGTCGGCGATCACCGTGAAGCTCTTCTTGTCGACGTTGTCGACGATCTTCACGCCCATCTTCTTCAGCTTGTCGGCCGCGGTGCGCTCGAGGTCGAACGCCTTCTGCGGCTCTTTCGTGCTGACCTCGTTGGCCGCCGCCTGCACCCACCCCTTCTGCTCCGCCGATAGGCTCTGCCAGAGCTTGTCGGAGACGAACACCAGCGCGTTGTTGGCCTCGTGCTCGGTGATGTTGAGGACCGGGGCGACCTCGTAGTGCTTGTTGACGAGGTAGACATTGATGCTGTTCTCGGCGACGTCGACGACGCCGGTTTGCAAGCTGGTGTAGACGCTGCCGAACGGCATGTGCACGGTCTGGGCGCCGTAGGCCGGGAACATCATGTCCTCGGTCGCGGTCGCCTGGACGCGGATCTTCAGCCCCTTGATGTCGCCGACATTGTGGATCTCCTTCTTGGAGTACATGTGGCGCACACCTTGCGAACCGGTCGCAATCACGTGCAGGCCCTGCGTGGTCTCGTCGATCATGGTCTTGAGCGCTTCGAACACGCGGGGATCGGCCAGCCCCTTGACCACGTGGTTCTCGTCGCGGAACAGGAAGTGCAGCGACATCACGCCGGCCTGCGGCGAAATCGTCGCGGTGTTGGCCGAGGAGATGATGGCGAATTCGATGTCGCCGGCCTTCACGAGCTGGAGCACCTGCGGCTCCTGCCCGAGCTGCGCGCCCGGATACTGGTCGATGATCATGGTGCCCTTGCTCAATTCCTTGAGCTTGTCGGCAAAGAGGTCGCCCGCGATGGAATAGCCGGTGTTGCGCGGCTGATCGTAGGCAAAGCGATAATGCTTCACCTCCTGTGCCCCGGCCCCGGTGACGAAAAGTACGGCGGCCATGGCCACCAACCCACGCATGGATCGTGCAATCATCGTTTCCCCCTGTTTTATCGCCCGCCGCTTGTGCGGTCTGAGCGCTCGTTCGGGTGGTTCGTCACCCCTTCTCAGTCTGCTTCCCAGTCCTCTGCATGAAATCGAAGTCGCAGCCCTCGTCGGCCTGCATGATGGTCTCGTTGAACAGCCAGGCGTAGCCGCGCCGCGCCTCATCGGGTGCTGCCGCCGGCTTCAATGCGGTGCGCCGACGCTCCAGCTCGGCGGCATCGACCAGCAGCTCGATGCTGCGCTTGGCAACATCCAGCCGGATCATGTCGCCGTTCTTCACCAGCGCGAGCGGTCCGCCGACGGCGGATTCCGGCGTGATGTGAAGCACGATGGTGCCGAACGCGGTGCCGCTCATGCGCGCATCCGAAATGCGCACCATATCCTTGGTGCCGCCGCGCGCGAGCTTCTTCGGGATCGGCAGATAACCCGCCTCCGGCATGCCCGGCGCGCCCTTGGGGCCGGCATTGCGCAGCACCAGCACGTCGTCGGAGTTCACGTCGAGATCGGGATGGTCGACCCGCAAGGTCATGTCCTCGACGGATTCGAACACCACCGCGCGCCCGGTGTGCTGCAACAGCTTGGGGCTCGCGGCCGACTGCTTGATGACGGCACCGCGCGGGGCGAGATTGCCGTGCAGGACGGCAAGGCCCCCTTCCTTCTTGATTGGATTGTCGCGCGGACGGATCGCATCCTGGCCAGGCACGTCCTCCGCATTCGCGACGACATCGCGCAGCGTCTGGCCGCTGATGGTCTTCGCGTCGAGATCGACGAGATCGCCGAGCTGCGCCAGCAATTTCGGCACGCCACCGGCGTGGTGGAAATGCTCCATGTAGTGTTCGCCCGACGGCTTGAGGTCGACCAGCACCGGCACTTCGCGGCCAATCCGGTCGAACACCTCGAGATCGAGGCGGTGGGGCGAGCGGTGCGCCATCGCCGTCAAATGGATCAGGCCGTTGGTCGAGCCGCCGATCGCCTGGAGCACGACCTGCGCATTCTTGAAAGACGCCGGCGTCAGCAATTCGCTCGGCTTCGGCCCCTTGGTCTTGGCCATCTCGGCGGCAACCCTGCCGCTCGCTTCGGCAAGGCGAAAGCGTTCGGCATGCGGCGCGGGAATCGTCGCGCTCATCGGCAGCGACAGACCCATGGCTTCGATCATGCAGGCCATGGTCGAGGCCGTGCCCATCACCATGCAGGTGCCGACCGACGGCGCGAGGCGGCCATTGACCTCCTCGATCTCGGCATCATCCATTTCGCCGGCGCGATACTTGCCCCAGAGACGGCGGCAATCGGTGCAGGCACCGAGCACCTCGCCCTTGTGATGGCCGACCACCATGGGACCGACGGGAATGACGACGGTCGGCAAATCAGCACTGATCGCGGCCATAACCTGCGCAGGAAGGGTCTTGTCGCAGCCGCCGATCACGATCACCGAATCCATCGGCTGGGCCCGGATCATCTCCTCGGTGTCCATCGCCATCAGATTGCGCAGATACATCGAGGTCGGATGCGCAAAGCTCTCGGCGATCGAAATGGTCGGAAACACGAACGGCATCGCGCCCGACAGCATCACGCCGCGCTTGGCGGCCTCGATGATCTGGGGGACGTTGCCGTGGCAGGGATTGTAGTCGCTATAGGTGTTGGTGATGCCGACGATCGGGCGCTCCAGCGCGTCGTCGGAATAGCCCATGGCCTTGATGAACGCCTTGCGCAGGAACAGCGAGAAGCCGGCATCGCCATAGCTCGTCAGACCCTTGCGCAAACCACTCGTCATCATACCGCTCCTTCTCGCTTGCCATTGTGCTACAGCCTGCCCCCTGATTGTCAATAAGATTGGGCCAGATCGTCGCGCTTTCTGCCCCAGACACCGCCTTCCGACACAAATTATTGACAATCCGGGTTCTCCCTGCTCCACAAGGCGGACCGGCATGAGCCGGAGGCTGAGGGCATGTCCGACATCCGCACCGCAGACGCCATGCCGGTCCGGCGCGACGATCCGGACGATGTCGTCGCGCGGCTGGAAGAGGACATCATCTTCGGCCGCCTGCCGCCGGGCGCGCGCCTCACCGAAGACGCGCTGATGTCGCGCTACGGCACCTCCCGGCACTTCGTGCGGCAGGCCTTGGTCGATGCCGAGCGCCGCGGCATCGTCCGCCGCGAGAAGAACGTCGGCGCCACCGTGCGGTTCTACTCGGCCGAGGAAGTCCGGCAGATCTACGAGGTCCGCGAGATGCTGACCCGGCAGGCCGCGCTGATGATCCCCCTGCCCGCACCGCAAGGCCTGATCGACGAGCTGACCGCACTGCAACGGCAATATTGCGCGAAGGCCGATGTGCAGGATCTGCGCGGCATCCACGAGGCCAACGACGCCTTTCACCTCGCGCTGTTCTCGGCCTGCGGCAATCCCTATCTGGTGCGGTCGCTCCAGGACTACATGAGCCTGACGCTGCCGATGCGCGCCAAGAACCTCGCCGACCGCGAGGGACTTGCGCAATCGCGGCGCCAACACGAGCTGATGATCGAGCTGTTGAAGGGCCGCGACAGCTGGGCGTTGGCGCAGCTGTGTGTGGATCACATGCAGTTCAGCAAGTCGGATTATCTGACGAGGATTGCGGGTGAGGAGAGCTGACGCTAGACCAAGGCAACGCTACAGGTCTTACAATGCCGCATGATGTGAGCACGCCACCCCTGCTTGTTGACGTCGCCATCGAAGCGAAGTCCAGGGCCGATCATGAGAAGCTCGTTGCTGCGCTCTTGAAGCTCACCGCCAAGGACGGAGCGCTCGCCGTGTCGGTCGATCAAGACTCTGCTCAGATCATCCTGAAGGGAACGAGCGAAACCCGCATCGAGAGCGCGATCGACGCCCTCAACCGGACCTCTGGAATAGCCGTCAATATTGGTGCCCTGCAGGTGGCATTTCTCGAGCATCCGACCAAACGTGCGGAGGCGGAATACACTCACAAAAAGATCTACGGGCCCAAGGGGGAGTTTGCCGCCGTCAAGCTTGCCATCGAGCCGAATGAGCCTGGCACGGGATACCAGCTTGAACGCAAGACTGGTGTGGATGCGCTACCGAACAAATATATGCCCGGGATCGAGAAAGGGCTCGAAAGCGTACTGGCCTGCGGCGTGATTGCGGGCTTTCCGGTGGTGAACGTCAGGGTCCAGCTGATCGACGGCAAGTATCACGACGTCGATTCTTCACCGCTCGCCTTCGAGATCGCGGCTAATGCCGCGTTCCGCAGGGCGCTGCAAACGGCAGAATCGGTCTTGCTTGAGCCGATCATGAAGGTCGAAGTGGTGACACCGACGCCGTTCGCACAATCGATCGTTGACGACCTGACATCACGGCGTGGGACCGCCCACTCCAGGGTCGTCGACGATGACACGGTCGCGATCGATGCGACGGTACCGCTCATAGCGATGTTCGGCTATGCGAACAGCCTGCGCGTGTTGAGCCAGGGGCTCGCCAGCCACACAATGCGCTTCGACCGCTATGCCGCCGCACCGCAGCCCTGGGACGGCCCGCCATTTCGTCCGGCGATCGGGATGCGTGCCTGACACTCATCGCGATAGAAGAGGCCGCCAACGCAGGCGGCCTCCCAAAATTCTGAACTGACCCGCGCTCTTATTTGAGGTCGAGAGCCCGGCAGTAGTAGCCGCTCTCAACGCCCGTCCAGCCTCGCTCCATGCGGTTACTGCGGCACTCGTAGTAGGACTTGAAGTTGAGGACGTTCTTGCAATTCGCAACCGCGCCGCCGGAGAGCGAGCATCCCGGACCTTGGTTTGGGTTCAGGTGAGCCGCGGGACCGATCGGTGCGGCGCTCACCGGCGCGATCGACAAGGTAGCAAGGATCAACGCTGACATCGCTAACGTCTTCATAGCCATCCTCCCTGTTCTTGTTGCCTGGGACGGCAATGCACGTCCCGGAACAGACGATAGCATGACGCGAGTGACAGGTCCTTCTCAATCAGAGCTTGTTCGCGTTCAGTACCGCCTCAGCAAACCGCGGTCCACGCTGGCATCGCCGTAGTCAGCGCAGCCCCTTGTCGGGTTCTTGATCAAGTCCGTCCGGACGCGCCTGAACGTTTTGCCGGCCGCCTCACGCACCTCGGGGCGGAATTTACCGGGATCGTAGGTCTCGCCGTCGCGGGCCTTGATGGCTGCAGCATAGGCGTCGATCATGGCCATCGCCGCCTCAGGGCTGCCGAGAAGCCGGGYGCCGAGTTGAACGCCGCCGGCGCCGTCGACCTCGTAACCGTCGCATCGCTGCTCCAGCACCACCGATGCGGTGACGAGCTGGTCAAGGAACGTCGCCTCGGCATCGCTGAGGGCTGCGGCTCGCGCCGATCCTGACATGACTCCCGGTACGATCGTCGCGAGCATCGCGACGACTGACAATTTGATTTTCATGCGCAGCAAGATCATTCGGGTCGATCAGGCGCGGCCCTGACGACCCATAACAAGCCCGTACGGGAAGAGGAGAATGATGGCGCCGACCACGCTGCCGATGAAGCCGGCGCCCTCCCCGAACTTATACCATCCCACGGCCTGACCGAGCCACGTCGCGACGAACGCACCGACGATCCCCAAAACCGTCGTCAGGATGAACCCCGTGGGCTCGGATTTGTCGCCGGGCATGATGAATTTCGCGACCACGCCGACGATAAATCCAATGATGATCGTCCAAAGGATACCCATGTCCATCGCTCCATTCGGTCGGTTTGCACATCAACGTCTGAAGGAATGCGTGATCGCTTGATGGGCCAGACGATCCCGGGAACGACGTTGATCTAGATCAATGGGCAGCAGCGGCCGAGCCGAAAGCTGGTCCCTGCTCTTTCTTGTGCGGAAGGTGCTCAACGAGCCCCGCAATGCGAAGCGGATCGATGCATGGCGATCATAGGCGAGATCACGCACACCACGACCTACCGCTATGCAAAGCCGGTGAGGTTCGGCACGCACCGGGCGATGTTCCTGCCGCGGCGCGGCGCCTCGACCCGGCTGCTTCGCTGGTCCGCTGCTACCAGCCTGCCATCAAAGGTGCATTGGGTAACCGACTCCCGCTCCAATGCCGTCACGGTGATGGACTTCAGCGAACCCGGCAGCGAGCTGACATTCACGTTCAGGGTTCGTGGCGTCTATTTTGGCATCAAGGGTCTGGAGACATTTCCGCTGGACCTCCGGGCCGAGGAGGTCCCCGTGCAGTACACCCCGGACGAATGGACCGACCTTGCCGGTTACCTGCGCCCGCATGCCGACGATGCAGACGGCAGCCATGCGGCGTGGACCAAGAGCTTCGTTGCCGGCGATCAGGATCGGACCGCCGACGTGCTGCGCCGAATGCTCGGCAAGTTTCGCAGCGACTTCAGCTATTGCGGCAGAGATGCCGAAGGCACACAGTCACCCGGCGAAACGCTGCGCACGAAATCGGGCACCTGCCGGGACTTCGCCTGGCTGATGATCGAGACGTTGCGCCGGCTCGGCTTTGCCGCGCGCTTCGTCAGCGGTTATCTCTATGATGCGGCGCTCGATGGCGGCGCCGTGGGCATGACCGGCTCCGGCGCGACCCACGCATGGGTGCAGGTATTCCTGCCCGGCGCCGGCTGGCTGGATTACGATCCAACCAACAGTTTGAGCGCTGGCTTCGACCTCATTCCGGTGGCCATTGCGCGGCATCCGGGCCAGGCCGTGCCGCTGACTGGCTCGTGGTTCGGCGAACCCGGCGATTACCTGGGCATGTCGATCAATGTCGCCGTCAACAAGATCGGCGAAATGCTCGATCCTTCGGAAGCATAGGCTACCGAGATGCGCGGCGGTCGCTGACCATGGCATTTTATCGCAACAGTACGAAGGGACATGGGCCGCTCGACGCCGTCGCCGTCCCATTCGAGGCCCTGAAGGGCAGGATCCGGCAACTTTACGAAGGCGACACGTTCGGCTGCATAAAATTCCGATACGCCCTGCTCGCGCTGGACATCGTCACGGTTCTGTTCATCATCGCGACCTCGTTCCTGCCTCGCAACAGGGCCATCGAGTCGCTCGATGTCGTGTTCGGCGTGCTGATCCTTGCGGATTTCGCCGCACGGATGATCATCAGCCGTCAACCGCTGCATGACCTGGCGCGACTTTCGACCTGGACTGACATCGTCGTCATCATCTCGTTCCTTGCGCCGCTCGCCGGAGAGGCCGGCGGCTTCCTGCGCGCATTTCGAACATTGCGGCTGCTGCGCGACTACCAGATGGTGGCGCGGCTCCGGGTCGACAGCCCCTTCTTCCGGCGAAACGAGGAAGTCGTCTTTGCCGTCGTGAACCTCGGCGTGTTCATTTTCGTGATGACCGGGATCGTCTACGAGACGCAGAAGTCTCACAATCATCAGATCGCCAACTATGCCGACGCGCTCTACTTCACGGTCACCGCACTGACCACGACCGGCTTCGGCGACATCACCTTGCCAGGGACCGTCGGCCGCCTGATCACCGTCGTCATCATGATCTTTGGCGTGACCCTTTTCCTGAATCTCGCCAAGGCACTGCTCGCGCCCTCCAAGGTACGCTTCCCCTGTCCGGTTTGCGCCCTGCAGCGCCACGATGTCGACGCGGTGCATTGCAAAGCGTGTGGCACCGTCTTGAACATTCCCGATGAAGGCATGGACTAGGCTGCATGCCGGCACGAGTGCCGCGGAGAGGCCCCCTCACCTCATAACTGTGGAGAGGGGGTATGGCATTTCAGCGCTTATTCCAATCAATGATCCGGCTCGTGTCGCCGTCGAACTCGTTGCTGCAGAACGCGCCGCCCTGGTAGTGGTCGCCGACCGGATCCGGCTTCAGCTTGGTCTGCTCGGCCATCGCGTGCTCGCGGAAATCCTCGGCGCGCCCCGTCGGGCGATAGCCGAATTCGTAGGCGCGGTGGTTGTCCCACCAGGCGCGCTCGTTGAGGGAGGCGCCGTAGAAGACCTCGAAATGGATGTCGGGATGTTCGAGCCCGATGCGGCAGAGCTGCACGAGGTCGTCGGGTTTCAGCCAGATCGAGAGCCGGCGCTGGTCGAGCGGCATGTCGCCGAAATTGCCGATGCGCAGGCAGGTCACCTTCAGGCCGTGCTTGTCGGCGTAGAGCGCACCGACGGCCTCGCCGAACACCTTGCTGACGCCATAACGCCCGTCGGGGCGCGGGGTGACGTCGGTCCCGATCTTGTGATGGCGGGGGTAGAAGCCGACCGCGTGGTTGGACGAGGCGAACACCACGCGCTTGACGCCCTTGCGGTACGCGGCCTCGAACAAATTGTAGCCGCCGATGATGTTGGCCTGGAGGATTTGGTCCCAGGTGCCTTCGACCGAATAGCCGCCGAAATGGATGATGCCGTCGACGCCATCGCAGATCGCCTCGCACTGCGCGAGATCGGCGAGATCCGCCGCTTTGAATTGTTCGTTCGCGCCGAGATCGGCGGGCGGCTTGATGTCGGAGAGCAGGAGATCCGGATAGATCGGCGGCAGCAGCTTTCGCAGGCTCGTGCCGATTCCGCCCGAAGCTCCCGTCATCAAAATACGCGGCATGTCTTCCCTCGCCTGTGGTGACCGATTTGCGGCCGTAGATAACTGATGCTAGCAGACTTGGACAGAGGGAACGCAACAAAGAGACCTGCACATGAACGATGCATCGCCCCACACTCAAGGCTGGCGGCCGGCGACCTATTACCCCGATCCGGCGATAAAAGCACTGGACCCCCGCTTCGAAAAATACTGGCTAAAGCTGTCGGCAGTGGAGCGGCTGGCGACCGGCCTGCGCTGGGCCGAGGGTCCGGTGTGGTTCGGCGACGGACGCTATCTCCTGTGCAGCGACATCCCGAACCAGCGCATCATCAAATGGGAGGAGGAGACCGGAACCGTTTCGGTCTTCCGAAAGCCCTCGAATTTCGCCAACGGCAACACCAGGGATCGTCAGGGCCGGCTCGTCACCTGCGAGCATGGCGGCCGCCGCGTGGTGCGCACCGAATATGACGGCAGCATCACCGTGCTGATGGATTCGTTCGGCGGCAAGCGGCTGAACTCGCCGAACGACGTGGTGGTGAAGTCCGACGGCTCGATCTGGTTCACCGATCCGACCTTCGGCCTGCTTGGCAATTACGAGGGCTACAAGGCGGAGCCCGAGATCGAGCCGAACGTCTATCGGCTCGATCCTGCAACGGGCAAGGCGACCATCGTCGCCGAAGGYGTGCTCGGTCCGAACGGGCTGTGCTTCTCGCCCGACGAGAAGATTCTGTATGTCGTGGAATCGCGCGGCGTGCCGAACCGAAAAATCCTCGCCTATGACGTCTCGCCCGACGGCACCACGATCTCCAACAAGCGCGTCCACATCGATGCCGGCCCGGGCACGCCCGACGGCATGCGCTGCGACATCGACGGCAATCTCTGGTGCGGCTGGGGTATGGGCGATCCCGAGCTCGACGGCGTCGTCGTATTCGCGCCCGACGGCGTCATGATCGGCCGCATCGCGCTGCCCGAGCGCTGCGCCAATCTCTGCTTCGGCGGCGTCAAGCGCAACCGCCTGTTCATGGCGGCAAGCCAGTCGATCTACGCGCTGTATGTGAACACGCAAGGCGCGGTCGGGGGATAGGCGTTCCGCAGAGACGGTCTCGTAGGGTGGGCAAAGCGAAAGCGTGCCCACCGCTTCTTGTTCGTCGCGGAATGGTGGGCACGTCGCTACGCTCCTTTGCCCACCCAACGAGGTCCCTCCTCCGTCATTGCGAGCGAAGCGAAGCAATCCAGACTGTTTTCGCGGAGACAGCCTGGATTGCTTCGTCGCTGCGCTCCTCGCAATGACGACGGAGCAAAACGAAAAACGCCGGAGCGGTTTCCCGCTCCGGCGTCATGCTTGTTCAGGCGAAAAAACTTACGCCGCGTTGAAGCCCGCAACGGCCTTCACTTCGAGGAAGTCCTCGAGGCCGTACTTGCCCCACTCGCGGCCGTTGCCCGACTGCTTGTAGCCGCCGAACGGCGCGGTGCGGTCGTTGGGCACGCCCTGGAGATTGACGTTGCCGGCGCGGATCTGGCGACCCACGCGCTTGGCGTCCTCAACCGAAGCGCCCGAGACGTAACCCGCGAGACCATAGGGCGTGTCGTTGGCGATGTGCACGGCCTCGGCTTCGTCCTTGGCGCCGATGATGGTGAGCACCGGTCCGAAGATCTCTTCACGGGCGATCGTCATGTCGGGGGTGACGTCGGCGAAGATGGTTGGACGGACGTAGAAGCCCTTGTTGACGCCTTCGGGCAGGCCCGGGCCGCCGGCAACGAGCGTTGCGCCCTCGTCGATGCCCTTCTTGATCAGACCCTGGATCTTGTCCCACTGGCCGCGGTTGACGACCGGACCAATGGTAGTGCCTTCAGCGCGGGGATCACCGGCCTTGGTCTTATCGGCGACAGCCTTCGCGATCGCGGCGACTTCCTTCATCTTCGACAGCGGCACGATCATGCGCGAGGGTGCGTTGCAGGACTGGCCGGAGTTGTTGAACATGTGCATCACGCCGCCGGTCACCGCCTTGGTCAGGTCGGCGCCTTCGAGGATGACGTTCGGCGACTTGCCGCCGAGCTCCTGGCTGACGCGCTTCACGGTCGGCGCGGCGCGCTTGGCCACATCGATGCCGGCGCGGGTCGAGCCGGTGAACGAGATCATGTCGATGTCAGGATGCTCGCTCATAGCGGCGCCGACCTCGGGGCCGAGGCCGTTGACGAGGTTGAACACGCCCTTCGGCACGCCGGCTTCATGGAGGATTTCCGCGAAGATCAACGCCGAGGTTGGGGTGAACTCCGACGGCTTCAGGATCATAGTRCAGCCGGCGGCGAGCGCAGGCGCAACCTTGCAGGCGATCTGGTTCAGCGGCCAGTTCCAGGGCGTGATCATGCCGACCACGCCGACCGGCTCGCGCAGCACCATGGCGGTGCCGACCGGTTCCTCGAAATGATAGTTCTTGAGCACGTCGAGCGTGGTCATGAGGTGGCCGAGGCCGGCGCCGGCCTGGAGCTTCTCCGCCATCGGCAGCGGCGCGCCCATCTCGTCGGAGACGGCGGCGCCGATCTCCTTGAGGCGGCCCTTGTAGATCTCGATGACTTTCGTGAGCAGCGCGACGCGCTCCTCGCGGCTGGTCTGGGAGAAGGTTGCAAAGGCGCGCTTGGCAGCAGTGACGGCCTTGTCGACGTCAGCCTTGGAGCCCAGCGCAACCTCGTACATCGCCTCTTCCGTCGCGGGATTGACCACGGCGGTGGACTTCTTGACGGCGGGATCGACCCAGGCGCCGTCGATGTAGAATTGCATGCGATTGACCATCGTTAACCTCTTCTTGGGGGCTTGGAGGGGGCGTTTCGGCAGGCATCCTTGCACGAAAGCGCCGGCAATTGAACCCGCCATATGCGGGGCCAGCGTTGCTGCGGACGGAGGATATATGAGCCGATGGCGGGAACGAGGCAAGGCTCCCTCAGGTGTCATTCCGGGACGCGCTACTTGGCGCGGGCCCGGAATCCATAACCACGATCGGGAGTATGGATTCCGGGCTCGACGCTACGCGTCGCCCCGGAATGACAGGGCAGTTACCTCAACTACACCGCCATCTTCCGGTGCAGCACCGGTGCGCCGGTGGTGAGGCTTTCGGCCGCATCGATGATGGCGTTCGCATCGATGCCGTAATGGCGGTAGAGGTCCGCGATGGTGCCGGTCTGGCCGAACTGCTCGACGCCGAGTGCCTCGACGCGATGACCGCGGACGCTGCCGAGCCAGCCGAGCGCGGAGGGATGGCCGTCGATCACGGTCACGATGCCGCAGTCGCGCGGCAGCGGCGCGAGCAGCTTTTCGATGTGGCTGAGATGCTGCACACCCCGCCGATCGCGCCGCAATTTCCGCGCAGCGGTCCAACCCGCATGCAGGCGATCCGCCGAGGTGATCGCGAGCAGACCGATGTCACGGCGGCTCTCGCCGATGAAGCCGGTCGCCTCGATCGCTTCGGGCGCGACCGCGCCGGTATAGGCGATCACGAGTTCGGCATTGGGCCCCGGCTTGCGCAGCCAATAGGCGCCGTCGGTGATGCCCTGCGCAAGCTCCGGCGTCATGATCCGCTGCGCCTGCTCGATGCTGCGCGTCGAGAGCCGCAAATAGACCGAGCCGCCCTCGCCCGGATCGCGCTGCATGTGATTGAAGCCCCACGCCATGATCACGGCGAGCTCGTCGACGAAAGCCGGCTCGAACGAGGCGAGCCCGTCCTGCGCCATGCCGATCAACGGCGTCGCGATCGACTGGTGCGCACCGCCTTCAGGCGCCAGCGTGATGCCCGAGGGCGTCGCGGCCACCATGAAGCGCGCATCCTGGTAGCAGGCGTAGTTCAATGCATCGAGGCCGCGCTCGATGAAGGGATCGTAGAGCGTGCCGACCGGCAAAAGCCGCTCGCCGTTGATCTGGTGCGACAGACCGAGCGCCGAGAGCATGATGAACAGGTTCATCTCGGCGATGCCGAGCTCGAGATGCTGCCCCTTGGGCGAGAAGTCCCAATTGAACGTGGAGGGAATTTTCTCGCTGCGGAATAAATCCGCCTTCTCGCCGCGCGCGAACAGGCCGCGCCGGTTCACCCACGGACCGAGATTGGTCGAGACCGTGACGTCGGGCGAGGTCGTGACGATGCGCCTCGCCAGCTCGCTGTCGTCGCGCGCGATCTCGTTCAGCACGAGGCCAAAGCCCTGCTGGGTCGACATCTGCGGCGACGGCTTGAACGCGAGTTGCTGGGGCACCCCGACCACGGGCGCGGTCAGCCGGCGGCCGTCCTGGTTGAACGGCACGCGCGCGAGGAAGGCGTCGAGCTCGGCGGCGTCCTGCGCGAGGCCCTCGTACTTGTCCCATTCATGGCCCGCACGAATGTTCTGGCTCTCGCGATATTTCTCCATCTGCGTGACCGTCATCAGGCCGGCGTGGTTGTCCTTGTGGCCCTGGAACGGCAGGCCGACGCCCTTGATGGTGTAGGCGATGAAGCAGACCGGGCGATCGTGATCGATCGACTCGAACGCCTCCAGCATGCTCGCCATGTCGTGGCCGCCGAGGTTCGACATCAGCGCCAGCAGCTCCTCGTCGCTGCGCCTGTCGATCAGCTTGGTGATCGGGCCCTGGTCGCCGATCTCGTCGTGCAGATGCTTGCGGAAGGCGGCGCCGCCCTGGAAGCACAGAGCCGCGTAGAGCGCGTTCGGGCAATTGTCGATCCAAGCTTTAAGCGCCTCGCCGCCGGGCTCGGCGAAGGCCTCGCGCATCAGGCGGCCATATTTCACGATCACCACGTCCCAGCCGAAATTGCGGAACATGGTCTCAAACTTTTCCCAGAGCCCCTCGCGCACAACGGCGTCGAGCGACTGCCTGTTATAGTCGACCACCCACCAGGTGTTGCGCAGGCCGTGCTTCCAGCCTTCGGCGAGCGCTTCGAAAATGTTGCCCTCGTCCATCTCGGCATCGCCGACGAGGGCAATCATCCGCCCTTCGCGGCGATCCTTCATCCAGCCATGCGCCTTGACGTAGTCCTGCACCAGCGATGCGAACAGCGTCTGCGCGACGCCGAGGCCGACCGACCCAGTCGAGAAATCGACGTCGTCGACATCCTTGGTGCGCGAGGGATAGGACTGCGCGCCCTTGAAGCCGCGAAAGTTCTCCAGCTTCTCGCGAGTCTGCCGGCCGAACAGATACTGGATGGCGTGGAACACCGGGCTCGCATGCGGCTTCACCGCAACGCGATCCTCAGGGCGCAACACGCTGAAATACAGCGCCGACATGATGGTCGCAAGCGAGGCAGACGAGGCTTGGTGTCCCCCGACCTTGAGCCCGTCCGCGTTGGCGCGGATGTGGTTGGCGTGATGGATGGTCCATGACGACAGCCACAGCGCCTTGCGGGCCAGCGCGGTCAATGTGTCCAGACGGGCGGTATCAACGGGCATCGCAATGGCTCCCGGAAACAGGTTGGACGATGATACGCCCGCGGGCGGCGCCAAACTTCTCAATTTTTCGCGCCATACCTCCAAATATTGGGATACTTTACCAATGGATCAGCACTTCAGACAGGTTTCATCCCAATGCCAGACCTCGACGCCATCGACCGGAAAATCCTCGCTTTGCTCCAGAACGACAGCCGGCTGACAATGCAGGAACTCGCCGACAAGGTCGGGCTCTCGGTGTCGCCCTGCCATCGCCGGGTCAAGCTGCTGGAGGAGCGCGGCGTCATCAGCCGCTACATCGCGACCGTCGACCAGAAGGCGCTGGGGCTGCATGTCAGCGTCTTCATCTCGATCAAGTTGGCGCGGCAGAAGGAGGAGGATCTGAATCGTTTCGCCCGCGCGATCTCGAAATGGGACGAGGTGCTGGAGTGCTATCTGATGACCGGCAACCGCGACTATCTCCTGCGCGTGGTGGCGGCCGACCTCGCCTCCTACGAGACCTTCCTGAAGACCAAGCTGACCCGGCTGGACGGCATTGCCTCGATCGAGTCGAGCTTCGCGCTCAGCCAGGTCAAATATTCGATCGCCCTGCCGGTCTGACGGCCCCGCCGGGCTATTTCGGAACCGGTGTCACATGGGCGCAATAAACCCCGCCGATGGTCACGGGCGACAGGCACCCTGCCGAAAGAAGGACCCATGACCGCATCCGACCGCACCCCTGAAATGGCCAAACGCGAGCGCATCATCCGGGAAATGACCGACGATCTCGACGAAGAGCTGGAGATGGAGCTCGATGACAGCAGGCTCGACGAGCTGCTGGACGAGACCGACGCGCTCCGCCCGACGGTTGATCGCAGGCTCTATTTCCGGGAACTGCTGCGGCTCCAGGGCGAGCTGGTCAAGCTCCAGGACTGGGTGCAGAGCGAGAAGAAGAAGGTCGTGGTGCTGTTCGAGGGCCGCGACTCCGCCGGCAAGGGCGGCGTCATCAAGCGCATCACCCAGCGGCTCAATCCCCGCATCTGCCGTGTCGCGGCGCTTCCGGCACCAAGCGAGCGCGAACGCACGCAATGGTACTTCCAGCGCTACGTGTCGCATTTGCCGGCCGGCGGCGAGATCGTGCTGTTCGACCGCAGCTGGTACAACCGCGCCGGCGTCGAGCGCGTGATGGGCTTCTGCACCGAGGAGCAATACCAGGAGTTCTTCAAGACGGTGCCGGAGTTCGAGCGGATGCTGATCCGCTCCGGTATCACTCTCGTCAAATACTGGTTCTCGATCACCGACGACGAGCAGCAGTTCCGCTTCAGCATGCGCATCAGGGATCCGCTGAAGCAATGGAAGCTGAGCCCGATGGACGTCGAGGCGCGCAGCCGCTGGGAGGCGTACACCAAGGCCAAGGAGACGATGCTGGAGCACACGCATCTGCCGGATTCGCCGTGGTGGATCGTCGACGCCGTCGACAAGAAGCGCGCCCGCCTCAACTGCATCGCGCATCTGCTCAGCCAGATGCCGTACCAGGAGGTCGCCCGCGTGCCCGTGGTGCTGCCGCCGCGCGTCCGTAATCCCGACTATCACCGCGGCCCGATTCCGCCGGAGATGTACGTGCCTTCGAAATACTGACGGCACCCGCCGCGCCTGCCGTCGGGCGAGCTTGCCGATGAGGAAAGCGAGATGCCCGTGCCGAGCGATCTGAGCGTGAGGAGAGACGCGTCGTCTCGCCGCCGGAATCGCTTTGGCCCGTGGCTCGCGCTCGAAAGCGTGCTCTCGGTGCTCACCGTCGTTCTTGCCCTCGCCTATTGGCTCTGGCAGCCGGCGACGCTACGCATCGCGGTCGGGCCGGCCGGCAGTGACGACCAGGCGCTGATTGCGGCGGTGGCGAAGGCGTTCGACGCCAGGGGTGGCGCGGTGCGGCTCGTGCCGATCGAGACCGACGGCACACTGCAAAGCCTCAATCTGCTCGGCGCCGGCAAGGCCGACCTCGCGGTGGCTCGCGGCGACTTCGCCATGCCGGCCGACACCAATTCGGTGGCGATCCTGCGGCGGAATTTCGTGGTGTTGTGGGCGCCAGCGGCGCGCAAGGGCGCCGCCAGGCCGAAGATCATGGAGATCGCCCCCCTCACGGGGCGCCGCATCGGTGTCGTCGGCCTTGGCGATGCCAATCTCAATCTGCTTCGTGTCATCCTCGCCGAGTCAGGCGTCAACCCGCAGAAGGTCACGATCGCACAGTTCAGTATCGACCGCATCTCCGAGATGGCCCAGGACTCAACGCTCGACGCCTTCATGATGGTGGGCGCACTCGGCGACAAGGCGATCGCAAGCACGATCGCCACCACCGCACGCCTGCGCGGCGAGCCCAAGTTCCTGTCCGTCGACGTCTCCGACGCCATCGCCGAGCGGCACCCGCTCTACGAATCCGAGGAAATTCCCGCGAGCGCATTTTCCACGACGCCGCAGCGGCCGGACGACAAGATCGACACCATCGCCGTCAATCATCTGATCGTCGCGCCCGCTTCACTGTCCGAGGACACGGTCGCTGCCTTCACCCGCGAGCTGTTTACGGTCCGTCAGTCGCTCGTGAAGGACTTACCCGGCGCCAGTCACATCCAGAAGCCTGACACCGACAAGGACGCCGCGCTGCCGGCCCATCCAGGAGCTGCCGCCTTTATCGACGGCAACGAGCGCAGCTTCATGGACAAGTACAGCGACTACATCTGGGGCGCAGTGCTGCTGCTCTCGGGCTTCGGCTCGGTGGCCGCGTGGCTGCGGCACTATCTACGGCGCGAGGAGCGCAGCGAGAACGCGCTGCATCGCGACAGGTTGCTGACGGCGATCTCCAGCGTGCGGGAGGCGACGTCGCTCGACGATCTCGCCGCCATGCAGAGCGCAGCCGACGACATACTGCGCGAGACGCTGGCCTGTCACGAGGACGGCGCCATCGAAGACGGCGACCTCACCGCCTTCGGTCTCGTGCTGGCGCAATTCCATCAGGCGATCGTCGACCGCCGGGCCGTGATCGCCCAGATGAGCGATGCCGACGTCGCCGCGAAACCCGATGGCGGCGTGCTTCAGCCGTTCCCTATTTCCACGGCTGCACGATGATCTTGGTGTGCGCCTCAGGATTGGCGAGATCAGCGAACGCCTTTGCGACGCCGTCGAGGCCGACCTCGGCGGTGACCATCGCGGCCGCATCCACCTGCCCTTCTGCGATCAGGCGCAGTGACGCTGCGAACTCATCCGGCGTGTAGCCGAGCACATATTGGACATTGAGCTCCTTCATGATGCCGAGCATGGGTTCGCTCCTGTCGGTCTCCATGCAGACGCCGACCACCACGATGCGCGCATCACGCGGCGCGCCCTCGAACACCTGTTGCAACAGGCCGGGCACGCCGACACATTCGAAGATGATTGCGGGCTTCAGTGCCGGCAGCATGGCCTGCAACGGCGGGCGCGCCGCCTTCTCGGCCTCCGACATCTGCGCGTGCTCGGCCCAGGTCGCGTAGGGCTGCGTCACCCTGGGATCGACGACGATATCGGCCCCCAGCTTTGCGGCCAGTGCACGCCGCGCCGGCGAATAGTCGGCGGCGACGATCGGATGCAGGCCCTTGATCCTCAGCGCTGCGATCACCGCGAGCCCGACCGGGCCGCAGCCGATCACGAGCGGTACCTCGCCGCCCCGGATGTTGGCTTTCGCCACGGCGTGGACACCGACGGCGAGCGGCTCGGTCAGCGCCGCATGTTCGGACGCGAGACCGTTGGGCACCTCAAGCAGCAGGGGCTCGCTGAGCAGCATCGCCTCGGCATAGCCGCCGATATTGTCGTTGGAATAGCCGATGCCCTCGATGCCTTGCGGCGTCACGAGCGCTGGGAGCGAACAGACGCGGGTGCCGGGCTTGAGCTTGCGCGCGGTTCCGGGACCGTAATCGACGATCTCACAGCAGAACTCATGGCCGAACACGACGTCGCGGGCGAGGTCCATCGGCTTGCGGCCGGTCTTCTTCGCCATCTCCACCATGCGGGGGGCATGCTGGCGGGCATGAAGGTCGGAGCCGCAGATGCCGCAGGCAAGCGTCCTGACCAGCACCTGACCGTTACCTGGCTTTGGCTCGGCCATCCGGTCGACGACAATCTCACCGTTCCTGAAAATCGCAGCGCGCATCCGGCTCCTCCCGTGTTGTTGGAGCCGTTGATAGCACGAAGCGGGACGCGCGAACTTGCGTCAGGGGTTCGGGGAACGCTCTTCCAGCACCAGCAGCTGGGCGCGGCGGATGCGCTCGCGATGGGCGATGTAGAGACCGCTGGCGACGATGAAGGCAGCACCAGTGACGGTCCAGACGTCAGGCACTTCGCCGAACAGGAAGAAGCCCAGAATGCTGACCCACAGCAACTGCGTGTACGAGAACGGCGCCAGCACCGAGGCATCGCCGTAGCGATAGGCCAGCACGATGATCCACTGGCCCACGGTGGACGCGACGCCGATCACGATGCCGAGCCCGATCGCGGTCCAGCTCGGCGTCACCCAGACGAACGGCACCATCAGGCTGAGGATCGCAACGCCCGTGAGCGCCGAATAGGCCATGGTGGTGAGGACGGCTTCGCGCCCGCTCATCATGCGCGTCAGGATCAGCGCAGCAGCCCAGCAGAATGCCGAGATGATCGGGAAGAACGCGGCGGCGTGGAACGCATTGGAGCCCGGACGCAGGATGATCATCACGCCGATGAGACCGATCGCGGTCGCGATCCAGCGGCGCATGCCGACCGTCTCGCTCAGGAAGATGATCGACAGCGCGGTGACGAACAGCGGCGAGACGAAGCCGGTGGCCGAGGCTTCCGCGATGGGGAGGAAACGGAGACCGGTGATGAAGAACAGCGAGGAGCCGAGCAGCGCGACGCCGCGCATCAATTGCAGGCCGAGGCGATCGGTGCGCATCGCATGCAGCGGCGAGCCCGGCAGCATCACCGGCGTGAACATCAGCGCGAATGTGACGAAACGGATCCAGGTGATCTCGATCGACGGCAGGCTCGTCGACAGATACTTTGCGGTGACGTCGGAACAACCGAGGAATACCGTCGACAACAGCACCAGCGCGATGCCCTTGAAGGGATGATCGACGCGCGCAGGCGCGCGGCGAACCTCCTGCTTCTTCTCCGGCACGGGCATGGGAATACTGTCGAGCCTTGCGGCTACGGCGGGCGGCGGTGTCACGGCTGGAACCTGGGAAAACGACGATTCGGGAACGATCGTAAAAAACGACAAATGCGCCGCTTTCACAACTTCCGAAAACAGGATGCCGATATGCGCTGACGACCCCGCGCGTCAATACTCCATTAATAATAGGCGTTTGTGCACTACAACATGGGTAGGCTGCGCGGCTTCGGACCGCGCGGAAACGCCGCATCGAGCGCCGAAATCTCCTCTTTCGTCAGCACGAGATCGCCGGCCGCCGCATTCTCGCCGGCATGTTCCGCGGACGAGGCCTTCGGGATCGCGAACACCGTAGTCGCACGGGTAAGGAAGCTCAGCGCGACCTGCCGCGGTGTCATACGACGCGCCTCCGCGATACGTGCCAGCACCGCGCCTCCCTTGCTGTTGCTTGCGGGAAAATCGTCGTGGCCGAACGGAGAGTATGCGACGACAGCGACGCCACGCTTCTCGCACCACGGGATCACCGCATGCTCGATCGCGCGCTCCTTGAGATGATAGAGCACTTGATTGCACGCGATGCGGCCTTCGCCGGAGACGTCGAGAATTTCGTCGAGATCGTCGGCGTCGAAATTGGAGACGCCCCAGGATTTGATCTTGCCGGCCTTCACCAACTCTTCGAACGCGGCAACCGTGTCTTCGAGCGGATAGGAACCGCGCCAGTGCAGCAGATAGCAGTCGAGACGATCGGTCTTCAGCCGCTTCAGCGAGCGTTCGCACGCCGTGATGGTGCCGCCGCGCGAGGCGTTGCTCGGCAGCACCTTTGAAACCAGGAACACTTCATCGCGGCGGCCTGCGATCGCATCGGCGATGACGAGCTCGGCATCGCCGTACATCTCGGCGGTGTCGATGTGGGTCATGCCGAGATCGAGCCCGCGCTGAAGCGCCGCGATCGCGCGCTTGCGGTCGCCATGGTCGAGATACCAGGTGCCCTGCCCGATGACGGAGACGTTCGCGCCGGTCTTGCCGAAGGGTTTTGTGTTCATGTCAAAGCTCACAGTCCGCTGATATCCGCAACCAGCACGCTGCCGGTCCCTGACTCCGTGATATAGAGCCGATCTTTCTTGGCGCCACCGATGGCGACATTGGTGCAGCTCGGACCCGCGCACGACTTGATCCGCGCGATCAGCTCTCCGTTCGGCGCGAACACGAAGACGTGGCCGAGCGAAGCGTGGCCGACGAACAGGCGACCGGCCGCGTCCATGGTCATGCCATCAGGACCGCTGGTGCCGAACAGCGAGCAGAAGCGGCCGACCTTCGACACGCTGCCGTCCTTCATGAACGGCAACCGCCACACCGCATTGTCGCGGGTCATGGCGACGAACAGCACCGTTTCGCTGGGGTCGAGCACCAGGCCGTTCGGGCTGATGCCGGTGTCGAGCAGGCAATCGAGCCGGCCGCTCGGCGTCAGGCGATAGACACGGCCGCTTGCGTCGTGCAGGCCGGTCTGGCCCTGATCGGTGAACAAGATGTCGCCGTTGGAGGCGAGATGCAGATCGTTGCAGCCACGGAACGATTCCGAATTGCGCGCGGTCAGGATGGGCCTGATGCGCCCTGCCCCGGCGTCGAGTTCCATGATGCCGTGCATGTAGTCGGCCACGAGGATGCGGCCGTCGGCCGCGATCTTCAATCCGTTCGGCCAGCCCTCATATTCGATCACGAGCGACCACGCGCCATCAGGCGCGATGCGGAAGATGCGGCCGAAGGGAATGTCGACGATATGGAGGTTGCCGTCTTTGTCGAACGACGGCCCTTCGATGAAACTATCGGTCGGCACACCCGGCCGGTTGGCATCGGCCCAATCGGTCCGCACGCCCTTGCGGCGGAAATGGTCGGGCATGGCGGAGAAGATCTTGGTTTCGATCAGGCGCGGCGGCGTTTCCAGGTACATCATTGTTGTTTTTGTGCATGTGGAGGGGGATCGCGGCAACATAGGGCACAATCGTTGGCGCGTCGATTGGGCGAAGGACATGGCTGCGTCCACGTCACTCTCGTGTCCCGGACGCGCTGCAGCGTGAAACGCTGCTGCGCAGAGCCGGGACCCAGAAAGGCCAAACACTCTGCTGTGAGATGGGCCCCGGCTCTGCAGCGCATCACTTCGTGCTGCGCAGCGTCCGGGGCACGAGACAGTCTCCCAGTCTGGAGAGATCCCCTACCCCGCAGCCGCCGCGACCTTCGCCTGCTTCGCCGGCGCCACTTCCGTCGTCGCGATCAACTGCTTCAGCTCGGGGATACATGACCCGCAATTGGTGCCGGCCTTGAGCTTGGCGCCGATCTCGGCCGCCGTGCGCGCGCCGCTCGCGATGGTGTCGCAGATGGTGCCGCGGCCGACGCCGAAGCAGGCGCAGACGATGGGGCCGGTCGAGGCCGCGCCCTCCGTCGATTTGCCTGACAGCAGCATGCGGCGCTGCTCGTCGGTGACGTGATCGGCCACGAACAGGCTCTTCACCACCTCCCAGTCGCCGGCATCATGCGCGGGGCCGACGAATAGGCAGGTCTCGATGCGGTCGCCCGCGAACGAGGCCGCGCGATAAACGCCGCCGCCGAAGTCGCGATAGTCGGCGACATCCTCGCCGGCGACACCGTCGAGCCAGGYCGGCCAGCGCGACAGATCCGCATTGTCGGCGAAGAGATAGCCGAAGCCGCCCGAAACCGTGACACGGGTCCACATCAGGTTCGGCGGCAGATCGAGCTGCTTGCGCGACAGCGCAAAGCCGCGGAAGACGTATTCATAAGGCGAGATCGCCGCCGGCGTGGCTTTCGACTCCGGCTGGCCCGAGAACGGATCGGTGAAGGACTGCACGAGCGCCCCGACGCGGCCGTGCGAGGCGCTCATCGCACTCCAGTGGATCGGCGCGAACAGCGTGCCGCGCTGCTGACGGTCGCTGACGACGACCTTCAGGATGCACTGGCCGTAATCGGTGGTGATGCGGGCGTAGCCGTCATGCGCGATGCCGTGTTTGCTGGCATCATCCGGGTGGATCTCGACGAACGGCTCCGGCAGATGCGCGCCGAGACGCTGGCTGAGCCCCGTGCGCGTCATGGTGTGCCACTGGTCGCGGATACGTCCGGTGTTGAGCCGCAGCGGGCGCGACGGGCCGGTTTCGCCGCGCAGCGACGGCACCTCCGGCGCGACGAAGCGGCCTTTGCCGTCATTGGTGAAGAAGCCGCCGTTCGCGAAGAAGCGCTCGCCGGCCGCCTCGCCTTCGCGCGCCGGCCATTGCACCGGCTTCAAGGCGTCGAAGGCCTCGTCCGAGAGCGCGGTCAGCGCGCCGATGTCGAAATCGCGGCTGCCATCGTTCTCGAACGCCGAAAGCGCCGCGTGCTCGCGGAAAATATCAGCGGCGGATTTGTAGTTGAAGCTGTCGCCGAAGCCGAGCCGCTTTGCGGTCTCGCTCAGAATCCACCAGTCCGGCCGCGCCTCGCCCGGCGCCGGCAGGAACGAGCGCTGGCGCGAGATGCGGCGTTCGGAGTTGGTCACCGTGCCCGACTTCTCGCCCCAGGCCAGCGCCGGCAGCAGCACATGCGGGCCGGCCTCGACGGTGTCGTTGGAGAGCACGTTCTCGGACACCACGAACAGCTCGAGCTTCTTCAGCGCTTCACGTACGACGTCCGCGTCCGGCAATGACACCGCCGGGTTGGTGCCCATCACCCAGAGCGCCTTGACCTCGCCGCGGTTGATCGCCTCGAACAGCTGCACCGCCTTCAACCCTTCATGGGTGGCGATGCGCGGCGCCTTCCAGAACCGCCTGACACGGTCGATGTCGGGCGGCGTGAAGTTCATATGCGCGGCGAGCTGGTTGGCAAGGCCGCCGACCTCGCGGCCGCCCATCGCGTTGGGCTGGCCGGTGAGCGAGAACGGCGAGGCGCCCGGCTTGCCGATGCGTCCCGTGGCAAGATGGCAGTTCAGGATCGCGTTGACCTTGTCGGTGCCCTGCGCCGACTGGTTGACGCCCTGCGAATAGAGCGTGACGACTCGCTCGGTGTCGCGGAACATCTTGAAGAAGGTGGCGACGTCCTGTTCGGACAGACCCGTCGCCAGTGCGGTCGCGGAGACACTGCCGGCGATGTTGCGCGCGCGCGTCAGCGCGTCATCGAAGCCCGACGTGTTCTGCGCGATGTAATCCTGGTCCAGCGCGCCATTGTCGGCGAGATGGACGAACAGGCCGGAGAACAGCGCGGTGTCGGTGCCGGGCTTGAGGCCGAGGAACAGGTCGACGTCGCTGGCCGTGTCGGTCCGGCGCGGATCGATCACGATCATGCGCGCGCTGCGTTCCTGCCGGTTCTTCAGCATGCGCTGGAACAGCACGGGATGGCACCAGGCCGCGTTCGAGCCGACGAACACGAGCAAGTCAGCCTGGTCGAGATCCTCGTAGCAGCCGGGCACGGTGTCCGCACCGAAGGCGCGGCGATGGCCGGCGACCGAGGACGACATGCAGAGCCGCGAATTGGTGTCGACATTGGCCGTGCCGACAAAGCCCTTCATCAGCTTGTTGGCGACGTAATAGTCCTCGGTCAGGAGCTGGCCCGAGAGATAGAACGCGACCGCATCGGCGCCGTCGCGCGCCACGATGTGCTGCATGCGATGGGCGACGTGATCGAGCGCGTCGCTCCAGGCGACACGCTCCAGCACGCCCTTGCAGCGGATCATCGGATAGAGCAGCCGGCTCTCCAGCCCGACGGTCTCGCCGAGCGCGGAGCCCTTCGAGCACAGCCGGCCGAAATTGGCGGGATGATCCGGGTCGCCCGCGATCGCCGCGCCACCGTTGCCGTCGGGCGTCGCCAGCACGCCGCAGCCGACGCCGCAATAGGGACAGGTCGTCTTGGTGGCGCGGAGCGTGGGATCGATCGCCGTCATATCGAGCTGCCTTATCAAGCCGCCTTGGAAGGACGCGCCAGCGCGCGGCCGAACATCATGTCGGTGCGGATCGCCGTCACCTTGTCGCGATTGCGGATCAGCTCGAGATACCAGAGCGCATCGACGGTATCGCCGATCAGCACCGCGCCGGTGAGCCGGCCGTCGGCGATGACGAGCTTCTTGTAGGTGCCGCGCCTGCGGTCTGACAGCACCAGGCTCTCGCTGCCGTCCCCACCCATGAAGTCGCCGGCGGAGAAGACGCTGACGCCGGAGACCTTCAGATTGGTCGAGACCACGCTGCCCTGATAGGCGGCGGGACGGCCGGCGAGATGCCGCGCCAGCACGCGCGCCTGCTCGTAAGCGGGCTCGACCAGGCCGTAGCAGGTGCCGCGATGCTCGGCACATTCGCCGAGCGCGTAGATGTCGGGCGAGGCCGTCTGCATCTCGTCGTTGACGACGATGCCAC
Organism: Bradyrhizobium sp. 2TAF36; assembly: GCF_052114925.1. Classification (NCBI taxonomy): domain Bacteria; kingdom Pseudomonadati; phylum Pseudomonadota; class Alphaproteobacteria; order Hyphomicrobiales; family Nitrobacteraceae; genus Bradyrhizobium; species Bradyrhizobium sp. 2TAF36. The sequence goes on from NZ_JBFRFR010000073.1 coordinate 68,869, forward strand.
GGTTGACCGCGATGCCCGCCTCTTTGGCAAGCGCCACATTCGGCCTGATGCCGGCGGCGAAGATCACGGCATCCGCCTCGATGCGCGTGCCGTCGGCGAGCTCGACGGCTTCGACATGGCCCTCGCCGTGAATGCGGGCGGTGGAGGCGTTAAGCAGGATGCGGATGCCCTTGCGCTCGACCAGCGTCTTCAGCAGGTCGGCCGCCGGCAGATCGAGCTGGCGCTCCATCAGCCGGTCCATCAGGTGCAGCAGCGTCACCGGCGCGCCGGCTTTCGCAAGGCCATAGGCCGCTTCGAGTCCGAGCAGGCCACCGCCGACCACGACGACACGCTTCTTCGCCGCAGCGAGCGTCAGCAGCAGATCGACGTCGCGCGTATCGCGAAAGGTGTGCACCCCGGTGAGATCGGCGCCCGGCACGTTGAGCCGCAGCGGCGTCGAGCCGGTGGCGAGCACGAGCTTGGAATATTCGACGCTCTCTTCACCTTCGATCTTGAGCTCACGGCGGCCGGTGTCGATCTCGGTGACGCGATAGCCGTAGCGCACGGTGACGCCGCGATGGCGCCACCAGTCCGCCGGCCTCAGCTCGATCTCGTGCGAGCCGGTCTCGCCGGCCAGCACGGAGGAGAGCAGCACGCGATTGTAAGCGAGCCGCGGCTCTTCGCCGATCACCGCGACCGCGTAGCGGCCGAGCGAGGTCTTGGCGAGCTCGTCGACCAGACGCGCGGCCGCCATACCGTTACCGACGATGACCAGCGGTTCACTCACAAGGCATCTCCTATTCGGCGGCCTGCGCCTGTGCGCCATAGGCCTCGGAAATCATGTAGCCGGACAGGACGCCGTAAGCGTCGGTCCAGGCCGTGGCGAGTTCGGGCGTCCAGGCCTCGCCGAGGCCCTTCTCGAGGGTCCAGAGCAAGGTCGCGCCGACCACCGGATAGTGCTCGGCCTTGGCGCCATAGGCGACGTGACGCTTGGCGAGCGCCGAGGCCGCGGGAAGAATCGTCTCGAGCTTCGACAGGCCGCCGACGACGGCCGCGAGCATGCCCATCAGCTTCTTGCGCTGCTCGGTCATGTCCTCGGGAAACATCGCGCGCACGGACGGCGCCACCTCGAACAGGCGATCGTAGAACAGCACCGCGGCCGCCTCTGAAATCGGCGCGACCTTGGAAAAGCTCTGCTGGACGAGGGCAATCTGTTCTGAAGTCATGATGTTCTCCTGTCTGTTTCGGTCTGCCTTTGTCCGCGCCGTTGCGAACAAGGTTCATGGGTCAAACGTCATCAGAGAGTCTTCTCCCCGCGTACGGGGAGAAGCGACATTCGTGCCAAACTCAGACTCGCGCTTCCGCGAGGCTTGACGCGCCCTCACCCTGCGGGCTGCGACGCAGGTAGAACCACCAGGTCAGTCCGAGGCAGGAGGCGTAGAAAGCGAGGTAGATCGCGAGCGCGAGCGAGGGACCACCGGTCATGGCGATCGACTTGCCGAAACCGGTCGGGATCAGATAGCCGCCGACCGCGCCGATCGCGCCGATGAAGCCGACCGCCGCACCGCTCTCGATGCTCGCGGTCTTCAACGCCGCCGCGCGCGCCGCATCGCCCTTGCCACGCACCCTGAACAGGTTCTGCTCGCGGAAGATCGAGGGGATCATGCGGTAGGTCGAGCCGTTGCCGATGCCCGTCGTCACGAACAGGATCAGGAACATCGCAAGGAAGCCGGTGAAGTCCTTGTGCCCGACGAAGTAGAGCACGCCGACGGTGGCGCCCGCCATCGCGATGAAATTCCAGAAGGTGAGGATGGAGCCGCCGATCTTGTCGGCGAGCAAGCCGCCGAGCGGTCGCGACAGCGAACCGACCAGCGGCCCGAGGAACGCGATCGAGATCGAGATCGCCGGAAACTGCGTCTTGATCAGCAGCGGGAACGCCGCCGAGTAGCCGATGAAGGATCCGAATGTTCCGATATAGAGATACGCCATGATCCAGGTGTGCTTGCGCTTGACCACCGCAAGCTGGTTCTTGATCGACGACTTGGCCGTGGTCAGGTTGTTCATGAAGAACACCGCGCCGAACACCGCGATCGCGATCGGCAGCACCCACATCAGGCCGGCGTTCTGGAGGAAGATGCCGTCGACGGGGGACGCCTGGAACAGGTTGATGACCGCGAGCGTCATCAGGATCGGGGTCAAGAGCTGCACGCTGGAGACGCCGATATTGCCGCCGGCCGCGTTCAGCCCCAGCGCCCATCCCTTCATCCGGTCAGGGAAGAAGAAGGAGATGTTGGTCATGCTGGAGGCGAAATTGCCGCCACCGAGACCCGCGGTCGATGCGATCAGCAGCATCAGCCAGAACGGGGTGTCGGGCTGGCCGACGAAATAGGCGAGCGACAGCGTCGGGATGAACAGGACAGCCGCGCTGAAAATGGTCCAGTTGCGGCCGCCGAAGGTCGTGACCGCGAACGTATAGGGGAAGCGCATCAATGCGCCGATCAGCCCGGGCACCGCGACGAGCTGGAACAGCTGGTCGGTGGTGTAGTGGAAGCCCGCCTGCGGCAGCTTGGTGGTGACGATGCTCCAGATCAGCCACACCGAGAAGCCGATATGCTCGGCCACGATCGACCAGATCAGGTTACGCCGGGCGATCACTTTGCCGCCCGCATTCCAGAACGCCTCGTCTTCGGGGCGCCAATCAGAAATCCACGTCGGATTTCGAGTCGGATTCGTCGTCATTGATAATCCCTTCTAGGCTCACCGCTGCGTCGTTGCAGGCTCAGCCTCCACGCGGAGGCGCGCGCCGAGGCCATGCCCCGGTGGCGAGTTCACGATGCTGATTGATGATGTTGAGGGACGTCGTCGTTGGCGTCGGAAAAGGTATTTCAATTTCCGTGCCAATTGCGCGCGTTCGGGAAATACAGGGAATTCAGGGGCTTGTTCGCATTGCCCGAAATTCTTCCAGGTGTATTTCGCTCGCAAATTTTGCGATTCGCTCAATCCTTGTGCGGCGCACAAGGATTGAGCGAGGTGTCGATTATTTAGGCGCGTTTATCATCCACGTTAAACCTTGGTTTACGCGGCCTCGACGAATCGATGACGCTCGTAGAGGAACTCGAGCACGCGGTGGCGGCACTTCAAATAGGTGGAGTTGGTCGCAAGATCGAGCCGCTTGCGGGGACGTGCGAGCGGCACCTCCAGCACCTCGCCGATGCGCGCGCTCGGCCCGTTCGTCATCATGACGATGCGATCGGATAGCAGCACCGCCTCGTCGACGTCGTGGGTGATCATCAGGATGGTGTTGCCGAGCTTCTGATGCAGCGCCATCACCGAGTCCTGCAGATGCGCGCGGGTCAGCGCGTCGAGCGCGCCGAACGGCTCGTCGAGCASCAGCACMTYCGGTTCYATCGCCAGCGCACGGGCGATGCCCACGCGCTGCTTCATGCCGCCGGAGACTTCCGAAGGACGCTTGTCCCTGGCGTGGGCCATCTGCACCAGGTTGAGATTATGCATGACCCAGGCGTCGCGTTCGGCGCGGGACTTGGTCCTGGCAAAGACCTTGTCGACGCCGAGCTTGACGTTCTCGTAGACGGTCAGCCACGGCAGCAGGCTGTGGTTCTGGAACACCACCGCGCGATCGGGCCCCGGCGAGTTGACCTCGCGGTTCTCGAGCAGCACGCCGCCGGTGGTGGCGCCGGTCAGGCCTGCGATGATGTTGAGCAGGGTCGACTTGCCGCAGCCGGAATGGCCGATGATCGAGACGTATTCGCCCTTCTCGATCGTGAGATTGATGTCCTTCAGCACCTCCGTGCTGGCGGCACCGCGGGTAAAGACCTTGTCGATATGGTCGAGCTTCAGATAGGCGGTCATGTGCCCTTCTCCCTCAGTTCTGCGCCGTGCCGCGGGTGACGATCTTGCCGAGACCCGCGATCAGGCGATCGAGCACGAAGCCGACGATGCCGACATAGAACAGCGCAAGGATGATCTCGCTGATATGCGAGGAATTCCAGGCGTCCCAGATGAAGAAACCGATGCCGACGCCGCCGATCAGCATTTCGGCTGCGATGATGGCGAGCCAGGACAGGCCGATGCCGATGCGAAGGCCCGTGAAAATGTAGGGCGCCGCCGCCGGGATCATGATCTTGCCGAAGAACTCGAGCGGATTGAGCTGTACCACCGCGGCGACGTTGCGGTAGTCCTGCGGGATGTTGCGGATACCGACCGCGGTGTTGATGATGATCGGCCAGATCGAGGTGATGAAGATGACGAAGATCGCCGATGGCTGGCCGTCGCGGAACGCAGCGAGCGACAGCGGCAGCCAGGCCAGCGGCGGGATGGTGCGCAGCACCTGGAACAGCGGATCGAGCCCGCGCATCGCCCAGACCGACTGCCCGACCAGCACGCCGAGCGCGATGCCGGCGATCGCCGACAACGAGTAGCCGAGCGCGACGCGCTGAAGGCTTGCAGAGAGATGCCAGAACAGGCCCTTGTCGATGCCACCATGATCGAAGAACGGATCGAAGATCAGTTCCTTGGTGTCCTTGAACACCTTTGACGGCGGCGGCAGCGCCGAGCCGGCGCGGCGGCACACCAGCTCCCACACCAGCGTCAGCAGCGCGATCACGACCAGCGGCGGAATCACGCGCACGGCGGTCTCCCTCGCCATACGCGCGTAGGCCTCTCTGCGCGGCGGACGCTTGAGCGTCATCGCGACGACCGGCGCGGAAGCACCCGCAGGCGTCGCAGTCTCAACCTCAATCTTCGTGGCAGGCATGTTCATTGAAAATCCCTCTCCGGCTTCAAAGGACGACGCGGCCGCCTGACGGCGGCCGCGGGTTCCATCAGACTTCGACGCGCTTGATCGCGAGCGATTTCAGATAGGCAGCCGGATTTTCGGGATCGAACACCTTGCCGTCGAAGAAGGTCTCCTTGCCGCGCGAGGTGGAGGCTGGAATCTCCGAGGCTGCGACACCGAGGGTCTTGGCCGCATCGCGCCACATGTCTTCGCGGTTGACCTTGCCGATCAGGGCCTTGCTGTCGAAGGAAGCTTCATATTTGCCCCACCGGATGTCCTCGGTCATGAACCAGAGATCATGGCTCTGGAACGGATAGGAGGCGAAGTCGCGCCAGTACTTCATGATATGCGGTGAGTTCTCGACCACCTTGCCGGCATTGCCGTAGTCGAACTTGCCCTTGGCGCGATCGGCGATGTCCTCGACCGGGCAGTTGATCCACTGCCGTTTCGCCATGATGGTCGCGAGCTCTTCCTTGTTCTCCATCTTGTCGGCCCATTGCTGCGCCTCCATCACGGCCATCAGGATTGCCTTGGCAGCCTTCGGGTTCTTGTCGACCCAGGCCGCGCGCATGCCGAGCGACTTTTCGGGATGCTTGCTCCAGATCTCGCCGGTGTTGACGGCGGTGTAGCCGATGCCCTGATGCACGAGCTGCCCGGGCCAGGGCTCGCCGACGCAGAACGCGTCCATGGTGCCGACCTTCATGTTCGCCACCATCTGCGGCGGCGGCACGGTGATGGTCTCGACGTCCTTGTCGGGATCGATGCCGCCGGCGGCGAGCCAATAGCGGACCCAGAGGTCATGCGTGCCGCCCGGGAAGGTCATCGCGACCTTGGCCGACTTGCCATCGGCCTTCTTCTTCTCGAACGCCGCCTTCAGCACCGACGCGTCGGCACCGACCTTGAGGTCGGCATATTCCTTGGCGACCGAGATGCACTGCGCATCGAGATTGAGCCGCGCCAGGATGTACATCGGGGTCGGCTGGTTGTTCTGCGTCACCTTGCCGGCGGAAATCAGATACGGCATCGGGGTCAGGATGTGCGCGCCGTCGATGCCGTTCCCCTCCGAGCCGAGCACGAGATTGTCGCGCGTGGTGCCCCATGAGGCCTGCTTCTGCACGTCGGTGTCGGGCACGCCGAATTTGGCGAACAGGCCCTTGTCCTTGGCGACGAAGAGCGGACCGGCATCGCTCAACGCGATGAAGCCGAGCTTGGCGCCCTTGACCTCGGGGCCTGCGTCCTGCGCGAAGGCGCCGGCGGGGAAATTCAGCTTGGCGGCGGCGAGAAGAGCGGCGGTGCTGCCGGCGGCCTTCAACAATTGACGGCGGCTCAGGCCCGAGGGCTGGCGGGTGCGCTTGGTCATAGGCAGTGTCGTCCTTTGCATCGTTGCAGAATTGATGGCGTCAGTGCGCGCGAGTGGCCCGTCCGTCCGTGACGCCAGAAACAGGCGCATGCGAACGCATGGCGGGGGAGACCCCCGTCTGGTGGCGTCGGCAAATCGGATGAGAAGTCTCGCGGGACGGCTTCAATGGCGTCGGCTTGAATGATTCAAGCTTCATGCCAAGCCCGCCACTCCGAAAAATGTCGAAAAATGAATGGGTTATTGACGCCGCGCCAGACTGTCGCAGGCCTGCTGCGCACGCGGATTTTGCGGATTGCTCATTCCTTGTGCGCCGCACAAATCTTATGCAGCCGCCCAAGCAAAAGGCCGCGCGTCCGCAAAAGTCAGCTGAACGCGTGCGGCATCTGATTGATATCGCTAGCCTTTTCCAACACACCCACACGGCACGCAACTTGCTTCTTCACCGACGTCAACGAAGACTGCGGCTTGCCGCATTGTTGCAGCCTCTGGCGGCTGCATCCCGGAAGCTCAACTGCTTCGCGGCCCTCCCGGCTCAGTCCTCGTGACGCGATTCCCAAGGCTTCCAGACCTTCCATAGCCCTCGTGCGCGGCAGAGCTGTCCGCACGGCCAATGATGTTCAGCTGCGCTCTCTCGGGCGTGTCGATCTCACTTACGAAGCAAAAGGAACCATTGATGTCGTATCTCGCGCCTTCGGAATTCGTCACCAAGATGGTGGATGCGGGCGAGTCCAAGATCTTCATGTCCACCCGGGATACTGCCATCCGCGCCTTCATGGCCGGCGCCATCCTCGCACTCGGCGCATGGTTCGCCATCACCATCAACGTGAACACCGGCCAGCCGCTGATCGGCGCGATACTGTTTCCCGTCGGCTTCATCATGCTGTACCTGCTCGGCTTCGATCTGCTCACCGGCGTGTTCGTGCTCTCGCCGCTCGCCCTGATCGACAAGCGTCCCGGCGTCACGCTTGGCGGCGTGCTGCGCAACTGGGGCCTCGTCTTCGTCGGCAACTTCGCCGGCGCCTTCACCGTCGCCTTCATGATGGCCTTCGTGACGACGTTCGGCTTCACGCAAGACCCCGACAAGGTCGGAGCGGCGATTGGAAACATCGGCGAAGGCCGAACGCTCGGCTATGCCGCGCACGGCGCGGCCGGCATGGCGACGCTGTTCATGCGCGGCATGCTGTGCAACTGGATGGTCTCGACCGGCGTCGTCGGCGCCATGATCTCGACCTCGGTCCCCGGCAAGGTCATCGCGATGTGGATGCCCATCATGCTGTTCTTCTACATGGTGTTCGAACATTCCGTCGTGAACATGTTCCTGTTCCCGTCGGGCCTGATGCTCCATGCCAAATTCTCGATCATGGATTATCTGATCTGGAACGAGATCCCGACCGTGCTCGGCAACCTCGTCGGCGGCCTCGCCTTCACCGGCATGACCCTCTATGCCACCCACGTCATGACCAAGCCGAAGCGCCAGGCCGGCAAGGCTGCGCCGACCCGCGTTGCGGCCTGATACGTCTCGACAGAGGAGCCTCGCCCGACCAGGGTGAGGCTCCCTTCGCCTGGTGATGACGATGACCCGCGGACTCCTGATCTCTGTCGGCCAGCACTCCGACAAGGGGCGCAAGCCCGTCAATCAGGATTTTCACGGCGTCCTGATTCCGGAAGAGCCTCTGCTCAGCCTGAAGGGCATCGCGGCCGTTCTCGCCGACGGCATCTCGAGCAGCACGGTGAGCCAGATCGCCAGCGAGTCGGCGGTCAAGAGCTTCCTGATGGACTATTACTGCACGTCGGAATCCTGGACGGTGAAGACCTCCGCCCGCCGCGTGCTGGACGCGACCAATTCCTGGCTGCACGCGCAGACGCGCAAGAGCCAATATGCCTATGACCGCGACAAGGGCTATGTCTGCACCCTGACCGCCATGGTCATCAAGGCGACCACGGCGCACATCTTCCACGTCGGCGACTGTCGCGTCTACCGCGTCGCCGGCAAGGCGCTCGAGCAGCTGACCGACGATCACCGTATCATCGTGTCGTCGGAGCAGACCTATCTCGGCCGCGCGCTCGGCATCAATCCGCAGATCGAGATCGACTACCAGGCTTTCGAGATCGAGGCAGGCGATACCTTTATCCTGGCGACCGACGGTGCCTATGAATTCGTCGACCAGCGCTTCATCACCAGCGCACTCGGCGAGCACGCAGCCGAGCTCGACGGGGCGGCAAAGGCGATCGTCGAGGAAGCCTACCGGCGCGGCAGCGACGACAACATCACCGTCCAGATCCTGCGCATCGACGCGGTGCCGCAGCGCGAGCCGGCCGGCATCTTCAATCAGACGTCACAGTTGCCGCTTCCGCCGCTGCCGGAGCCGCGCGCGATCTTCGACGGCTACAGGATCATCCGGGAAATCCACGGCAGCAGCCGCAGTCATATCTATCTCGCCGTCGATGTGGAGACCGAGGCGCCGGTCGCGCTCAAGCTGCCGTCGATTGATCTGCGCGACAACGCCGCCTATCTCAAGCGCTTCCTGATGGAGGAGTGGATCGCGCGCCGGATCGACAGCCCGCACGTGCTGAAGCCGCTGTCACAGTCGAGACGGCGCAGTTATCTCTACGTCGCGACCGAATTCGTCGAAGGGCAGACGCTGAAGCAGTGGATGACCGACAATCCGCGCCCCGATCTCGAAACCGTCCGTGGGCTGGTCGAGCAGATCGCCGCGGGGCTGCGCGCCTTCCACCGCATGGAAATGCTGCATCAGGACCTCAGGCCCGATAACATCCTGATCGACAAGACGGGCACCGCGAAGATCATCGACTTCGGGTCGGTCAGGGTCGCGGGCGTCGCGGAAGCCGCGCCGCGAGACGAGGCCGACGACATCCTGGGAACGGTCCAGTACACGGCGCCGGAGTACTTTCTGGGGCAAGGCGGCTCGCCGCGCTCCGACATGTTTTCGCTGGCCGTGATCTGCTACCAGATGCTGACGGGAACGCTTCCCTATGGCACCCAGATCGCCAGGATCCGGCGCAAGGCAGACGTGCGGAGACTTCAATATCGCCCGGCCGGCGACGATCGCAACGTGCCGGCCTGGGTCGACGGCGCGCTCAGGCGCGCGCTCCATCCGGATCCCTACAAGCGGCACGAGGATCTGTCCGAATTCGTCTTCGAGCTTCGCACGCCCAATCCGGCCTATCTCGACACACGGATCACGCCGCTCTTGGAGCGCAGCCCGCTGATGTTCTGGAAGCTGACCACGGCAGCGCTTGCTTGCGCAGTCGTCGTGCTGCTGGCGCTGCTGCACGGGCGATAGGGCGCAGACGTCCACTTCTAGCGGCCAAGTGGAACCATTATCGTTCGCCAGAGCATTGCCGCTGGTGACCCTGGCTGTGTGAAAAGCCACGAGTCGGTTACGATTCCTCCGTTTCCTGATGGGGGATGTGGATGGGACGCTTCGTTGAAGGCGCGGACAGATCCCAGCTGACGCTCTTGCCGGAATGTCTGGAGGATTGGGTAGACGAGGGCA
>NZ_JBFRFR010000074.1:0-51619 GCF_052114925.1 Bradyrhizobium sp. 2TAF36
GAGTACGACCGCATCTGGCCGGAGCGCGCTGCGGCGACGATGTGGTAGCTCTCTCTTACCCTCTCCCCCTTGTGGGAGAGGGTGGATCGCCGCGAAGCGGCGAGACGGGTGAGGGGTATCTCTCCTCACGAAAAGGAGCCGTAGGGTGGGCAAAGGCGCACTTGCGCCGTGCCCACCACCCATCCAACACCGCGATAGAAATGGTGGGCACGCTCCGCTTTGCCCACCCTACGGCTCACGAAGAGCGGTGCGCGCCGAGAGATACCCCTCATCCGGCGCTTCGCGCCACCTTCTCCCGCAAGGGGAGAAGGAAAGGCGGCACCATCTTCGCTCCTAGTTAAACGCCATCCCGCCACTCAGCGCGATGGTCTGCCCGGTCATGTAGGCATTGTCGACCAGCAGCATCACGGTTTTCGCCACCTCATCGGCCGTGCCGAAGCGGCCGAGCGGGATGCGGCTGACGAGCTGGGGCTGGCCGCTCATCATGTCGGTCTCGATCAGTGACGGAGCTACCGCGTTGACGGTGATGCCTTCCTTCACCAACCGCGCCGCATAACCGCGCGTAAGGCCCTCCATGCCGGCCTTGGATGCATTGTAGTGCGGGCCGATCGAGCCGGCACCGCGCGCCGCGCCCGAGGAGATGTTGACGATGCGGCCCCATTTCCGTGCGCGCATCGACGGCAGCACCGCCTGCGTGCACAGGAAGACTGATTTCAGGTTGACCAGGATGGTACGGTCGAAATCGTCCTCGGTGAGATCGTCAACGCCGCGCGTGATGGCGATGCCGGCATTGTTGACGAGGATGTCGATCGGTCCGAGCCCGGCCGCGACGCGCTCGACCATTGTAGCCACGGCGTCGCGCTGCGAGACGTCGGCGGCAGCGACAATGGCGCGTCCGCCTTGCTTGCCGATTTCGCCTGCCAGCTTTTCGGCTTGCCCGATCTGCTCCCGGCAGTTGATCGCCACCGCCGCGCCTGATGCGGCCAGGGCGCGACAGACGGCTGCGCCAATCCCGCGCGAGCCACCGGTGACGAGCGCGGTGCGCCCCTTCAGATCATCCGCCATGTCCGGATCTCCCAAATTGTCTGTTTTGACGTCGCGCGAGCGTACCATGCCCGCCGCCCGCGCCTGTTGAACTCATTGCGAGATGAATCCGTCTGTCGGTGCTTGCACCGGGAGAAGCGCGCCAGCGCGCTCGTGCCAAATATGGATAGCCATTTCATTGACCGAACGCGCCAATCGCTCAATATTCGCAGCATCGAAACTGCTCCTCGGGCTTGATGTCGCGATATGAGAACCGATCACCAGCGTAATCCCAGCGACATGCACGCGTGCATGACGCGGCGCTGTTTCTCGGCGGCAACCGGCGCCTGTTGTTGTTGCTGATCGCCTCCTAGCAACCTCCCACAGCACAAATCCCACGACAGGAACGCCGAGATTCCGGCGAACGAGCAGTCATGTCCCAAATCCAGTCCAACGCCTACATCATTGAAATCCAAGACCGCGCCGCCGGCATCATCACAAGAGATGAGCGCGGCTTCCGCTTTTTCTCCTCCGAGCGCCTGTTCGACAGCCTCGAAGGCCGCCAGTTCCGCTCGGCGCGCGAGGCCGAACGAGCCGCGCGTGCGGTGTTTTCGGAGCGGAGCCGCCGTGCCAATTCCCCACTCTTCGCCAACTGAACCTGACGCAAAGGACCGCAACATGATTGCACGACGACATATCCTGACCGCAGCGCTTCTCCTCGCAACCGCCCTGGCCGCACCCGCACGCGCCGAGGAAAAGCCGGCGGAAATCCGCATCGGCACCCAGAAGGGCGGCTTCTTCCCGGCGGTGCGCCAGCGTCAAACGCTCGAAAACGCCTTCAGGCCGCTCGGCATCGAAGTCAGATGGATCGACTTCCAGTTCGGTCCGCCGCTGCTGGAGGCCATCAACGTCGGCAGCGTCGATTTCGGCTTCGTCGGCGACACGCCGCCGATCTTCGCGCAAGCCGGCGGCGCAAAAATAAAATATGTCGCGGCCGTGAAGTCCGAGGGCGACAACCAGGCGATCATCGTGCCGAAGGATTCAGCCATCAAGACGCTCGCCGATCTCAAAGGCAAGCGCGTCGCCTTCGGCAAGGGATCGAGCGCGCACAATCTCCTGGTCGCCTCGCTCGAAAAGGCCGGCCTGTCCTGGTCCGACATCACGCCCGCGCCGCTCGCGCCGGCCGATGCGACGGCGGCCTTCGTGAAAGGCTCGGTCGACGCCTGGTCGATCTGGGATCCCTATCTCGCGCTCGCTGAATTGAAGGAGAACGCCCGCGTTCTCGTCTTCGACAAGGACGTGCACAAGCCGAACGCCTACTACATCGCCAACACCGACTTCGTCGAGAAATRTCCGTCGCTGGTCGCGAAGCTCAACACGACCTTCGCCTCCGAAGGCAAGTGGGCGGAGCAGCATCACGAGGAGGTCGCAAAGGCGCAGGCCGAGGCGACCGGCGTCGACATCGAAGCTGTCAGGCGCTTCGTCAACCGCTCCGTCTACAGCGTGGTGCCGCTCGACGCGGAGGTGATCAGGACGCAGCAGGCCGTCGCCGACCGTTTTGCAAAGCTCGGCCTGATCCCGAAGCCGGTCAACGTCTCCGACATCGTCTGGAAGTGGACGCCGGGTTCGTAAGATGAGGCTAGGAAGACGTCGTCATGCCCGGGCTTGTCCCGGGCATCCACGTTCTTCGTCCCGAATAGCTAGACGTGGATGGCCGGGACAAGCCCGGCCATGACGCCCGTGGAGGCTGTCTTCTATCTAAACCCTCAGCCCCTCAACGCCGTCAGCAATTCATCCGGGCGCTCTGCCATGATCATGTGGCCCGCGCCCGGCACCACGACGGTCTTCGCATGCGGGATCGCCGCGGCGAGCGCCTTGCCCGCCTTCGCCGGTGTCATCATGTCGCGTTCGCCGAGGATGAGCGTCGTCGCCACCTTGACGCTCGCGGCAGCAGTCAGCGCATTCGCGTAAGCATTGCAGGCCGACAAATCCCTGAACAGCACGCCCGGCTCGCAAGACTTCAGCACCGCCTGTGCGCCGCCATGCATCCACAGGCCCGGCGCGAGGCTGCCGCCGAGCTCGGCGTTGAAGCCGAGGCCCCAGATCGACACCATGTCGTTGGCATCCTGCAAGTTGGCCTCGGCCGCTTTCAGCAGATCCGGGCCGACTGACATGGTCGCGGCGGTGCCGATCAGGCTCAGCGCGGACACCTTGTCGGGGTGACGCGCCGCCGTCTCCAGCGAGATCAGCGATCCCATGGAATGGCCGATCAGGTGCGCCTTAGCCACGCCGGCCGCGGCGAGCAATGCCGCCGTCCAGTCCGCCATCTCGGCGATCGTTGACAGCGAAGGTCCGGCCGAGCGGCCGTGGCCGGGCAGGTCGGGCGCCAGCACGGAAAATCCGCGATGGGCGAACCAGCGCGTATGCAGCGCCCAGGTCGAGTGATCGAAGCCGGCGCCGTGGATGAACGCGACCGCGGGCAGGGACTTGTCGAACTCGCGGCCGCCGTTTGCGACAAACACCTCGGCGCCGTTGACAGTGAGCTTCATGGTGTCAGACCTTTTGCGAGATGCGCAGCGCCTGCGCAAGATCGTCGATGATGTCGCTTGCCGTCTCGATGCCGACCGACAGCCGCACCAGCTCTTCGCCGATGCCGGCGGCCTTGAGCTGTTCGGCATCCATCTGCTGATGCGTGGTCGAGGCCGGGTGGATCACCAGTGTCTTGGCGTCGCCGACATTGGCGAGGTGGCTGATCATGCGCAGCGACTCGATGAATTTTCGGCCGGCGGGTCGCCCGCCCTTGATGCCGAAGGAGACGATCGAGCCTGCGCCGCGCGGCAGCAATTGCTTTGCAAGCTGGTAGTCCGTGTGATCCTCCAGCGAAGGATGTAGCACCCAATCGACGGCCTTGTTCGACTTCAGCGCCTCCAGCACCAGATGTGTGTTCTGGATATGCCGGTCCATGCGCACGCCGAGCGTCTCCACGCCCTGCAAGAGCTGGAAGGCGTTGGTCGGGGACAAGCAGGCGCCGAAATCGCGCAGGCCCTCGGTGCGCGCGCGCATGATGAAGGCGCTCGTGCCGAACTGTTCGTCGAAAACGATGCCGTGATAACCGCCATAGGGCTCGGTCAGCACGCCGAACTTTCCGGAGCTACGCCAGTCGAACCGGCCGCCGTCGACGATGGCGCCGCCGATCGCGATGCCGTGGCCGCCGATCCATTTGGTTGCCGAATGCATTACGATGTCGGCGCCTAACTCGATGGGACGGCTGAGATAGGGCGTGGCAAACGTATTGTCGATCAGCAGCGGAATCTTTGCCTCATGCGCGATCGCCGCGACCTTCGGAATGTCCAGCACCTCGAGCCCGGGATTGCCGATGGTCTCGCCGATCACGAGCCGGGTGTTCGGCCTGATCGCCGCACGGAACGCGTCGAGATCGCGCGGCTTGACGAAGGTCGTGGTGATGCCGAAACGCGGCAGCGTGTGCGCCAGCAAATTGATGGTGCCGCCATAGAGCGAGCTCGACGCCACGATATGGTCGCCGGCATTCAAAAGCGTCGCGATGGCCAGATGCAGCGCGGCCATGCCGCTTGCGGTGCAGATCGCGCCGACGCCGCCTTCGAGCGCCGCGAGCCGCTCTTCCAGCACACCGGTGGTCGGATTGGAGATGCGCGTATAGATGTGGCCGGCGCGCTCCAGATTGAACAGCGCGGCGGCGTGGTCGGAATCCTGGAACACATAGGACGTGGTCTGGTAGATCGGCACCGCGCGGGCGCCGGTCGCGGGATCCGGATGCTGTCCCGCGTGCAGGCTCAGGGTCTCGAAGGCTGGCGGTTTCGGCGCGGGCATGCGTGGCCTCGTTGGTCGGTCGGCGGAGGCGGCCGTTGTGCCACAAAATGGTGCGCGAAGTCAGCCCATTGACAGCGCCGCCTAACCCCGGATCGCCTGCTCGATCGTGCGCGCCTCCCGCAGCAGGATCTCCACGACTTCCTGCTCGCGGCGGGGGCCGAGCCTCGTCCGAACGGCGGAGACCGTCATCGCTGCGGCCGGCTGTCCGTCCGGGGTCTTGATCCAGGTGGAGATCGATTTCGTGCCCTGCACGAGGCCGATCTCCCGCATGCCATACCCCAGCCGTCTCGCGGCGGTGACCTGGCCGAGCACCGTCGCGACGTCGGTCCGGTAGGCCCCGAATCGCTTCTCGTTGGCCGCGACGATTTTTCGCGCGTCCTGCGCCGGCATCGCGGCGAGGATGGCGACGCCTGCGCTAGAGACGCCGAGCGGCCGGCGCGCGCCGACCTCGATCGACAGCACCTGGATCGGATAGATGCCGATCCTGCGATCGACGCACAGCGTGTCGTTGCCGGTCCGCACCGTCAGGAACAGCGTGTCGCCGATCTCGGTGGAGGCACGCCGCAGCGACGGATTTGCCGCGACCAGCAGCCGCGACGGCCGCGGGCGCGCAAGTGCGAGCTCCGGCACCTGGTTGCCGATCGCGTAGCGGCCGGTTCGCTCGTAACGTTCGACGATGCCTTCCTCGATCAGCACGTGGACGATGCGATGCACCGTCGGGCGGGTGAGGCCGGTCGCGCGCACGACCTCGGCCAGTGGCACGCCGTCTTCGCGGCCTGCGGCAAGAATACGCAGCACCGCGAGGGCGCGCCGGATCGCCTGCGCGCCCTGTCGCGGCTCTGCCGTTCCGCGGGCGGATGTTGCGGAGTTTGTCTTGTCCATATTATGGACAAGAACGCCACAATTCACTCGACAGGTAAAGCGCTCATCTGGAGATTGCGCCGCGATCGAGCGCCATGCGCGACGTCACGGCATTCGATATGGAATTGGAAGCGCCGCCGGGAGGTTAACATGAGATTAATCTGGATTGCCATAGCTGCCGCAGCCGCGATGCTGGCGGGACCCGCATCGGGCCAGCAATGGCCGGCGCGCAGCGTCAAGCTGATCGTGCCCTATCCGGCCGGCGGTAATGTCGACAGCGCCGCGCGCATCGTCGCCGACAAGCTCCAGGAAAAGCTCGGCCAGCCCTTCATCATCGAGAACAAGGCCGGCGCCGGCGGCATGATCGCGGGCGAAGCCTTCGCGAAATCGGCGCCCGACGGTTACACGCTGTTCGTCGGTGCCAACGGTCCGGTGCTGTTCGCGACTGAGATCAACAAGCGCGAGGCCTATAACTGGAAGAAGGATTTTCTTCCGATCTCGACGATCTCGATGACGCCGCTGGTGCTCGAAGTGCACCCGTCCGTGCAGGCCACGACGTTCAAGGAATTCATCGAGCTCGCCAAGCGCGAGCCCGGCAAGCTGACCATGGCCTCGCCGGGCCCCGGCACCACCAACCATCTGCTCAGCGAACTGATGCAGTCGAGCCTCGACCTGCAATGGGTCACCGCGCATTACCGCGGCAACGCGCCGGCGATCAACGATCTCCTGGGCGGCCAGGTGCAGTTCGCATTCGACCAGCTCACGGTCAGCCTCCAGCACATCAAGGCCGGCCTGTTCCGTGCGCTCGCCGTCACCAGCCCGCATCGCCTGAAGTCGCTGCCTGACGTGCCGACCTTCGCCGAGCTCGGCTACAAGGACTTTGACGGCCAGACTTTTACGGGCCTGTTCGCGCCTGCCGGCACGCCGGCGCCGATCGTCGACAAACTTCACGAGACGCTGGTTGCGATCCTGAAAGATCCCGGTGTGATCGACAAGTTCGAAAAGCTTGGCGGCGAATCCACCCCGATGACGCCGGGCGAGTTCAAGGCCTATCTCGAGCGCGAGGACGCCAAGTGGATTCCGGTCGTGCGCAAGGCCAACATCAAGGCTGACTGAGCGATGCGGATCGACCCCACCGAGCTCGGCGCGGAGCGCATCTACCGGCTGATGACCGGCATCGTGGTGCCGCGCCCGATCGCCTGGGTCACGAGCCTGTCGCGCTCCGGCGTGCTCAACCTCGCCCCTTTCAGCGCCTTCACCTTCGTCTCGCAGAAGCCGCCGATGCTCGCCATCAGCGTCGGCCGCAAGGGCGCCGACTACAAGGACACCGCGCACAACATCCTCGACACCGAGGAATATGTGATCCACATCGCCGATACCCCGCTGATGTCCGCGGTGCACGACAGCTCGGTCGAGCATCCGCCTGAAATCAGCGAGGTCGAGCATCTCGGGCTGGAGACGCTGCCGTGCGAGCGCATCAAGGTGCGCCGGCTTGCGGCGGCACCCGTGGCGATGGAGTGCCGCTTCCGGCAGTGCCTCGAATTCGGCGATGCCCGCAGCCGGCTGATCGTCGGCGAGGTCGTGATGTTCCACATCCGCGACGGCCTCGTGAACGACGGCAAGGTCGAGACCGCGGCGCTCGACCCGATCGCGCGCATCGGCGGCCCGCGCTACGCCCGCCTCGGCGAGATCGTGACGCTGAACACTGTCTTCCAGACGCCCAAATCCAAAGACTGAGCGCGCGGCCCATCGCGCGGGCCCTTGTGCCTGAAGACAATTGGAGAACACGACAATGCGACTCGTAAGCTATCTCTTGGACGGAGAGCCGCGCTATGGCGCGGTGGTGGATGGCGGTGTCGTCGATCTGACCAGGCGGATTGGACGCGATTTTTCCGACGTGAAAGCGCTGATCGCGGCCAACGCGCTCGCGGACGCGCAGGAAGCGGTGGCCGGACAAAAACCCGACCACGCGCTGGAAAGCCTGGTCCTGCTTCCGCCGGTGCTGGCGCCGGAAAAGCTCTGGTGCATCGGCGTCAACTACGCCGAGCGCAATGCCGAGTATAAAGACAGCTCAGACCTGCCCAAATATCCCAGCCTGTTCGTGCGCAGCATGTCGTCGATGACGGGCTCCGGCCAGCCGCTGGAGAAGCCCAGGGTCTCCGACCAGCTCGACTATGAAGGCGAGCTCGTCATCGTGATCGGCCAGGGCGGCCGTCACATCCCGCGCGAACAGGCCTTCGCGCACATCTTCGGCATGACCCTGTGCAAYGAGGGCACGATCCGCGACTGGSTSCGCCACGSCAAGTTCAACGTCACCCAGGGCAAGAAYTTCGATCGCTCCGGCAGCATCGGGCCGTGGATCGTCACGTCTGACGAGCTCGATCCGCGCGGGCCTCATGACATCATCACGCGCGTCAACGGCGAGGTGCGGCAGCAGGACACGACCGAGCGGCTGATGTTCCCGTTCGATTTCTTGATCTCCTATCTCTCGACCTTCGCCACCCTGAAGCCCGGCGACATGATCGTAACAGGCACGCCGACGGGTGCGGGCGCGCGTTTCGATCCGCCGCGCTGGCTTCGGGTGGGTGACGTCGTCGAGGTCGAGTCTGCTGGCATCGGCGTGCTGCGCAACACCGTCTCCGCGGAGCAGTAAGCCATGCTCGATACCGCCACGATCGAACGCCTCGCCGCGCGCCTGGATGAGGCCGAGCGCAGCAAGACGCTGATCCCGATGTTCTCGAAGGAGTATCCCGACTTCGCCATCGAGGATGCCTACGCCATCCAGCGCGCCTGGACGAAACTTCAGCTCGGCCGCGGCCGCGTCATCAAGGGACACAAGATCGGCCTGACCTCGAAGGCGATGCAGAACGCGGTCGGCATCTCCGAGCCCGATTACGGCGTGCTGTTCGCCGACATGTTCTATGCCGACGCCACGCCGATTCCGTTCGATCGCTTCCACGCGCCGCGCATCGAGGTCGAGCTCGCCTTCGTGCTGAAGGCGCCGCTCCGCGGCCCCGACTGCACCATCTTCGACGTGCTCAACGCCACTGACTACGTCACGCCTGCGCTCGAAATCCTGGAGACGCGCATGCATCGCGTCGATCCCGAGACCGGCAAGACGCGAAAGGTCATGGACACGATCTCGGACAACGCGGCCAACGCAGCGCTGGTGCTGGGCGGCCGGCCGTTCCGTCCTATGGACGCGGATTTGCGCTGGATCGGCGCGCTGCTGTTCCGCAATGGTGAGGTCGAGGAGACCGGGCTTGCGGCCGGCGTGCTCAACCATCCCGCCAACGGCATCGCCTGGCTCGCCAATCGCCTCGCGCCGCATGACGAATATCTCGCGGCCGGCGAGGTGGTGCTGGCGGGATCGTTCACGCGGCCCGTCGACATCCGCCGCGGCGACACCTTTCACGCCGACTATGGCGCGTTCGGCTCGGTGTCGTGCCAGTTCGTCTGAACCAACACATAAGAGGGAGCGCATCATGACGGGTCAAACGCGGCGCAAGAGCATCCACATCGGTGGCTTCAAGCACGCCAACCCGATTCCCAACGCCTGCCGCATCGGCAATCTCGTGATGTCCGGCGTCATTCTCGGCCGTGATGCGGCCGGCGTGATGCCCGAGAGCCTCGACGCGCAATGCGCCAACATGTTCGCGCATATGAAGGCGACGGTGGAAGCCGCCGGCGGCACCACCGACGACATCATCAAGATGACGGTGTGGCTGAAGGACCGCACGCAGCGCGGCCCGGTCAATGTCGAGTGGTTAAAAATGTTTCCGGACGAGCATTCGCGCCCGGCGCGCCACGCGCTGCCGATGGACAATATGGACGGCGGCGCGCTGGTGCAGTGCGACTTCACCGCTGTGATCGACTGAGGGAGTTTGCGCATGCCGACCTATCTGCCGTTCGACCCGAACCCGCGCCGTCCCATCAAGGCGCCGCCGCCGAAGACCGTCGACAGCCAGTTTCACGTGCTGGGGCCCATCGACAAATATCCGGAACGCCCCGGCGCTGCCTACCGGATGCCGAGCGCGACCTGGGAAGCGGCGCTACGCGTGCACAAGACGCTCGGCATCGAGCGCGGCATCATCGTGCAGACCACGACCTATGGTGCGGATCATTCCGTCGTGCTCGACGGTCTTGCGGCGATGGGCCCGAACTATCGCGGCTGCGCCAACGCACTGGTATTCGCGGAAGCGAGCGACTCGTATCTTTCCAAGCTGCATGACGCGGGCGTGCGCGGCGCGCGCTTCAGTTTCCGCCAGGAGCTCGGCGCCGTGCTGTCGGACGCCGATTTCGCCCGCGCCATCGCGCGCATCCGCGAGCTCGGCTGGTACGTGAAGATCCAGCCCGAGAAGGACGGCATCGTCTCCAGCGTCGCCAAGTACGAGAATCTCGACGTCCCCGTGCTGATCGACCACATGGCGCGGCCTGTGCCCTCGAATGGCAAGGATGATCCGAACCTGCGCAAGATGCTGGAGCTGCTCGAGAAGGGCAATTTCTGGGTCATGCTGTCGCTCGGCGAGAAGACCTCGCAGGCCGGCCCGCCCTATGACGACGTGATCCCGATCGCGCGCGCCTATATCGAGGCCGCAATCGACCGCTGCGTCTGGGCCAGCGACTGGCCGCATCCCGTCTCCGTCAAGCAGCCGCCGAACGACGCCGATCTGCTCGAGCTGATGTACCGCTACGCGCCCGACCAGGCCGAGCTGGAGAAGATCCTGGTGCACAATCCGGCAAAGCTGTTCGGCTTTCCGGACTAGGGCGGAATTGATTCACGCCGCCAGCCGGTCGCGCACCTCGGCTGCGATCTCGAACGAGCGCAGCCGCGCGGTGTGGTCGTAGATCTGGCCTGTCGTCATCAGCTCGTCCGCGCCGGTCTCGGCGATCAGCGCCTTCAGCTTCTCCTCGACCGTTTCGGGCGAACCGACGGCGGAGCAGGACAGCGACTGGCCAACCATAGCCTTCTCGGCCGGTGACCACAGCGCGTCCATGTCGTCGACCGGCGGCGGCAGCGGGCCGGGCGTGCCGCGGCGCAGATTGATGAACTGCTGCTGGAGCGAGGAGAACATCCTCTGCGCCTCCGCGTCGCTCTCGGCGGCGAACACGTTGACGCCGACCATCGCATAGGGCTTGTCGAGCTGCGCCGACGGCTCGAAGCGCGCCCGATATTCGCGCAGCGCCGGCATCATCATCTGAGGCGCGAAATGCGAGGCGAACGCGAATGGCAGCCCGAGCATCGCGGCAAGCTGCGCGCCGAAGGTGCTCGATCCCAGGATCCAGAGCGGCACCTTCGTCCCAAAGCCGGGCACGGCGCGGATCGACTGGTTCGGCTGGACATCACCGAGCAGCGCCTGCAACTCCAGCACGTCGTGCGGAAAGTTTTCGGAGCTCGTGGCGAGGTCGCGCCGCAATGCCCGCGCCGTGAACTGATCGGTGCCCGGCGCGCGGCCGAGCCCGAGATCGATGCGCCCGGGATAGAGCGACTCCAGCGTGCCGAACTGCTCGGCGATGACCAGCGGCGAATGGTTCGGCAGCATGATCCCGCCGGACCCGACCCGGATCGTCCTGGTCCCGCCCGCGACATGCCCGATCACCACCGACGTCGCCGCGCTCGCGATGCCCGTCATGTTGTGATGCTCGGCCAGCCAGAACCGCTTGTAGCCCCAGCGCTCGGCATGCTGGGCGAGGTCGAGCGAATTGCGGAACGCCTGCGCTGCATCGCCACCTCTTCGGATGGGCGCGAGGTCGAGCACGGAGAAGGGGATCATGTTTGGCGTACCGGGTGGGAGTGCGATGTGCGCTGCGGCCTCACATGTAGTGGCTCATTATGGAAATGTTAGCGCGGCCGTAGCGCGCAAATGCAATCCAAACCTGCTGTGCTAACGTCAGAAACGACGCAGCGGGCCAGGATTTACCTTTTTGCTTCTCAAGAGCGAAATCGTCCTCCGTTTACTAGTTTTGGCTCCATCTCGTGAATTGTTCTGCTGTTCCTATTCCACGTCTCTGGGGTGGAGGGACGAACCTCCATGATTGTCGGTTCGGTCGAGATGTGGCCGGCACCTTTCCCGTTGGCAGCAGCTACAGCAAGCCGCGCTTGTGCTGGATGATGATGATAACGCGAATGATGCAGTCCGACACTGACTCGCCGGGCCGCCGTGCCTTGTGCAGCATTTGCCACGTCACCTCATCGATCTGTATCTGCCATTTGCCGCTTGCCATGCGTTGTCCGGTATCGTCGGACGGGAACTCGGCCGCAATCAGAGCGCGGCACTCGTCGGTGATTTCAATTTCCGGCATTGTTGGTCGTTCTCGCGGACGGTGTGCTCGCGTGCAGCCCTCGCCCGATCCGGAGAGATCAGCCAGTTAAATCGCGGTAACAACCGATCCAGCCGAAGCCGATGCCGATCGTCCTGACCATGGACGGGGAGCGCGACATCTGGACGCAGTCGTGGCAGGGCGCTGCGGCGCCACCAGTGGATGCCTGCTGAGTATTGAGGGACGCGGCGCTGACAAGAAAGATCATTCAACGGCTTGGGTCTCGTTCGCGCAGCCGTGACGCTTGGGTCGTCGGGCTCCCGTCGTCGCCGGACATTGCCGATCCTTCACAACCTTAATGCGATTTAACGAGGTTTCCGTAAGCGGTGTGGGTAAACCGCGAGTCGCGGGGGCGTCCTCCAGACACGAGATGACGCCGTGAAGTTTGACGAACAGGAACGCACCGCGCTGACGGACGCTGGGTTTTCCGTCGCCGACAACAGCAAGGCTGCCTACGTCGAAGCCGTCGTGGTGATCGCGGCGTACGACGCCGAAACCTATTGGCCGACGTTCGCCCTGCCGAATGATGCCCAGATCGTGTGCGTTGTGCCACGCGACCAGATTGCCGACGCGATCGCAACTCGTAACTACGCAGCTCGGCGGAACCAACTTCAGTGAAGCTGACCTTCCCTCATGCGAGGCTGAAGGCGCTCTGGAACGAGGCCGTCCGGCAATGGCCGGTTTCGGTGCGAGCCATGAACGGTCGAGATTCGCCCGGTTTCTGGCTTGTCGGTGGCCAAGGCATCTATCTCGTGCATAACGGCGCCAGGCCTCGGGGCAGCGTGACTCTGGCCTACGCAAACGAATGCGACCCGGTCAGGGTGCCGGTCCAAAGTTGGTTGGGTATCAAGCGCGCCATCTTCGGCGATAACGATGGGAGGGAATTCGTCGATCTGGTGATGATCGGCACTGCCGTCGATGCCGGCGCCGACCTCGAGGTGACCTTCGAGCCCGACACGATGACGGTGGCTGTCGTCGAAAAAGGGACGGCGAGCATACGACTGCAATCGCTGCGCATCCGGGACAAAAATGATACCACGTCAGGACGCAGTTGTCGGGTTTGAGTCTGAATCTCGGCTAAGGACCAGACGCGGTATCTTGGCCCGCTACTCTCTCCAAGCCCTGCACATCGTCGTCCTCCCAGTCCTCCCATTCCACGTTGTTGGTTTCGAGATAGCGGGCGACGGCTACGCCGATTGTCGGGAAGAAGTAATTCTCTCCAAGCTGCGCGAAGAGGCCAAATCTTTTCAGCTTGTCCTTCACGGGATCTTTGAGTTCGGCAAAACAAAACTCTATGCCTTGCGCGTGCAACGATCGGTCCAGTTCGGCAACCACGTCGCAGGCGGTGACGTCTACGCTCGTGACCGGCTCCGCGGCAACAACTAGCCAACGCACGGGTGTTGGCGATGTCGCTACGGCATCCAGGACGCGTTCCCTGAAGAATTCGGCGTTGGCAAAAAACAGAGGTGCATCCCAGCGAAACAGGACCAGCCCGGGGACCCGGCGCGCATCCGGATATCGTGTGATGTCGTGATAGCCTTTGACGCCGTGGGCGCGCCCCAATACGGCGGAGTGTGGGCGCCAACCGTCCCACAGGAACTCGATGATAGCGATTGCGATCGCAAGACCAATTCCTGGAATGACTCCGAGCACTGCTACGCCGACAAAGCAGACGATCGCCAGCCAGAATTCCCACCGCTGAATGCGATAGATTCGTTTGAGGTCGGCAACTTCAATCAAGCCAATCGCCGATGCGATGACGACGGCGGCCAATGCGGCGGTGGGTAAATGTTGGAGCAGGCTCGGCGCGACCAGGAGGAGCAACGCGATGGCAAGCGCGCCTACGACGCTGGTGAGTTGAGTGCGGGCACCGGCGGCTTCCGCAACGGGTGTCCGTGAACTACTGCTGCTGATCGGGAAGCCCTGGAAAAATCCCGTCGCCAGATTGGCGGCACCGAGCCCGACCATCTCTTGGTTGGGATCGACCCGAGACCCCAATCGCGCAGCATAGGCACGTGAAAGTACGCTCGTATCGGCAAACGAAACCATCGCTACTGCACAACCGCCGATCAGCACCGGCACGAGGTCGCTGGAGGTGATCCATGGGACAACGAAACCCGGCAGGCCCTGGGGAAGGGGGCCCAGCACCTTGACGCCGTATTGCGTCCCGAGATCAAGCACCCCGACGACGAGCGTAGCCCCAACGACCGCAATCAGAAGGCCCGGTACCCGCTTGTTGTTCCTGAGAAGCAGGATCACGATCAACGTGGCGAGGCCAATCGCGAACGCGACCCAGTTTATCTGCCCCCCAAGGATCGCGCTGACAATCGCCCACAGGCTTCGCAGTGGCCCCTCGCTCTCGATGGAAAAGCCGAAGAGCTTGGGCAGCTGGCTGATCAATACGGTCAGGGCAATTCCGTTCATATACCCGTAGCGTATCGGCTTCGAGAGAAGCTCGGTGATAAAGCCAAGGCGCGCGACACCTGCCAGGATACAGACCGTCCCTGAGACAATCGCCATCATGCCCGCGAGTGTCACGGCCCGCAGGGGATCGCCCTGAGCCAAGGGAGCGATGACTCCAAGGAGTATTGCCGCCAGCGCCGAGTCCGGGCCAAGGACGAGAATGCGGCTTGGGCCGAACAGCGCGTAGGCCAGCAGCGGCACGATCGTTGCGTACAAACCGTAGATGCCCGGCAGGCCCGATGCAGCTGCATAGGCAATGCCGACCGGGACCAGCATTGTCGCCAGGACGATGCCGGCGAAGATATCGTGCGGAAGCCATGCTGCTTCATATTGACGGAGAGTGTCGAGTCCGGGCAACCAGCGCTTCATTGATGGTCTCTCCCAGCCCGCATTGAGCAAGTTTGCCCCGCATGATGTGTTGGACCGATCAGGCTATTACGCCCGCAGCAGGCTGAACAGTGGCCCGGCGCTATGGCCGAAGCAGCACAGCGGGCCATGGGTGCCAGCCGGCACCAAGTCTTCCCTGCACCCTCTTCACGGACGAGCGGGAAGGACCAAAACCGAACTCGGGCGTTTCATGCCGCGAGAATGGCGTTCGTTCGCGGCTGTTTGAGTGGCCGGCACCTCCGTTCACAACCCTGTTATTGCGACCCATGGCGCCCTTTGTCTCAACTGGGCGTTTTGCGCCTGTTGTTGTACCCTTGGTGAAACAACTGCTGGGGTCGCGAGGAGGAACTGACATGACCATGGTCGTACTCAACCGACGCTATCTCCTCGCCGCCGGCGGCTCGGTCCTGGCGGCCGGGGTGTCCGGGCTCCTGTTGCCGGCCCGTGCCGAAGGCCTCGCACCGACCGAGTCGATGTCGGGTGGCGCGAACAATTACCGGAAGGGCGCGGCGATCGTGGACCGGATCGGCAAGGGCGGCTTCTGGATGAGCGGCACCGTACGCCGCGCAGGCGACGGGGCGCCGCTCGCCGGGCAGCGCATCCAGATCTGGGCGCACACGACCGAAGGGCAGGAGCAGGAGCCGCAGAGTCATGGCGCCACGCTCACCGACAAGGACGGCAAGTTCCGGCTCGAGATGCCGCAGATCATTCCGATCTTCGGCCAGCCGCACGGTCACCTCGCCTATGACAGCGGCGAGTTCAAGACCGTCTTTCTGCGGCCGGTGATGCGGAGCGCGAAGGAGACGAGCCTGGAAGCGCACTTCGTCCTGCAGCCGGGCTGACCGGGTTGCGAATGAAGGGGTGGAGACTGGCCCGGGTGATCCTGATCTGGGTCGCCCTTGCTTTGGCAATTGGCGTGCCGATCGCCGCGGCAGCGGGAAGCGAGCAGCTCGCATGGCGCGGTTCGCTTTACATCCTGGCCGGGTTTGCGGGGATTGTTGCCCTCGGCCTCGTGCTCGTTCAGCCCCTGCTGATCGGCGGATATCTGCCGGGATTTCCGGCCTATCGCGGACGGCGCGCACATCACTGGATTGGCGGCGCGCTGGTCGCAGCGATCGTGATCCATGTCGTTGGCCTCTGGATCACCAGCCCGCCCGACATGATCGACGCGCTGACTTTCTCATCGCCGACGCCGTTCTCTCCCTTTGGCGTGACCGCGATGTGGGCCATCTTCGCGGTCGCGCTTTTGGCCGCCCTGCGCCGGCGATTGGGACTGCGACCACGAACCTGGCGCTTCATTCACATGCCGCTGGCGATCGTCATCGTCGCAGGCAGCGTGGTCCATTGCCTGCTAATCGAGGGGACGATGGAGACGATCTCTAAGGCGGCACTCTGCGCGCTCGTCCTCGCGGCAACCGTAAAAGTCATGATCGACCTGCAGGTGTGGCGAAAGCGAAGGACCTTGCGCGGCGAGAGCACTGCGCCGCGGTGACATGGCCGCGCGTAGCGCGTAGTAGAGCGAAGCGAAACCCATCGCACTTTGTCCGCGCGGAAGCATGATGGGTTTCGCAAGCGCTCTACCATCCTACGAAACTTTTGCTGACCGCCTTGTTCAAACACGTTCGGCGTCGTCAGCGCCGATCTCCGCTCCGCTTGTCGCAGATAGCGACGGGGCGTATCCTAGCGCGATGGTTGTCAGTGCCCCCGAGCTGAAAACGTTCCTGCTCGCGACGCCGTTCTTCGGCGGTCTTCCGGACCCGAGCCTCGACCTGCTGATTTCGATGCTGGTCGAGTGCCGCTTTGATGCCGGCGCGACCGTCGTGGCGGAAAGCGAGCCGGGACGCTCGCTGTTCATCGTCAAGTCCGGCCGGCTGGCGGTGAGCAAGCGGGCGAACTCGGGGAACGTCATCCCGATTTCCGTTCTGGAGGCTGGCGATTTCTTCGGTGAAATGACGCTGATTGAAATGCAGAATCGCTCCGCCACGGTGGTCGCGGAGAGTCCGACGGTGCTGTACGAGCTGACGGCGCAAAAGCTCTACGCTTGCTACAAGGCCGATATCCACGCCTATGTGATCGTCCTGCAGAACGTCAATCGAGAGCTATGCCGGCGGCTGCGCCGTGCCGACGATCGCCTCACCGGACACCAGGCGGACGAAGACGAAACCCCCGCGAGATGACTGTGCTTCTCTGCGCCGCCGCAAGTTCGCTCCGCGGCTGACGGTCCCGGATTACGCTCGCGCTCCATCCGGGCCACGCCACTTCGCGTGGGACGTTCAGCCCACCGGTCCCGGGATCCAATCGTCCCCTGAAAGTGGGATCACCCTTACGCCAACAATGACTCCGAGTTCCAGGCTTGGATCGAAATGGCGCATCGTCCGCTCGTTGAGGTCGATGATGCGGCCAGGCCTTAATGGCCCCACGTCATTTATCTTGACGATGACCTTCTTGCCGACGGCCTCGACGAGCGCATATTTCGGCCTCGCGCCAAATTGGACCCCACCAAATTTCCCGCGCAAATTCGTCTTGATGGCAGCCGCCCAGACAGAGGGATCATAGCGCTCGCCGGAGGCTGTGTTCGGACCGCCCTCTTCCTTGCCGGGCTTGAACGGATTGTACATGGATGCGGCGCCAACGATCGCCTCCCCGGAGGCGGCATCGACGACGGCGCTTGAGTGAACTTCACACGCTTCACTTCGATCAACGGGAACAGAAACGGCAAGCGCAACCAGGGCGCCGCAAATTGCGGCGCTCGAGCGGAACAGCATTATAACTCCTGTGATTTTTTCGATCGTCCGGTTCCGACACCGCAAACATGGTCAAGCGAACGCGGAAGCGTTCACGAACTTGCACCAGTGCTTTGCGGATTCGAGCCAACCCCTGGCTACGGAACCGATGTGCGAACCAGAGCGGTCCGCACGCAGTGTTTTAGGTTGTCCCCGACTAAGACAGAGAATGCGTCAGCAGCATGACCTGATGGAACCTGCGGCGAGTGACAAATGCGATGTCGCCAAAAGCCGACACGCTCGCGCTAATTGATGCGTCGGGCAAAACACCCGCCGCTCGCACAAACCCGTCAATCCTCTTCAGTAAAAATATTCCACTTTACCGAAATTCGGAATTGCGGCATTCTCTCCGCCATCCCGGCCCGAGAAGAGGGGCGATCGTACGTCGTCACGAACGTGGGCCGGGGTGCGGTGGACGCGGCAGTGCCGGGCACGCGAATGCGGGACCAGGGCGAGATGAACCTCGTGAGGGCCTTGACTGCGTGCGGGACGGACGGCGCCTGTGTCCGGCGAAGCCCTTGGGCGGAGCTGGATCGCTGCGTACGGCGAAAACGCGTGGTCCTGACCGTCGTTGCTACGGTCAAGCCTTGCGGAGATGGATCGGGGCTCTACCGGGTTTCGAGGCATCGCCAATTCGCGAGGTGACGGAGGCCAGAAGGAACTCGGCTCCGGGGAGAGCGCGCATAAGCCGTCAGACCATCGCGCAGGGAAGGCCGGGTGTTTTTCCGGCCCACCTGTTTCCCGCCTGCGCATTTGCGTGTGCAAATTCCTGGCGCAGCGGATCATGGGTGCCAGCCGGCACCCGGCCTTCCCTGCGCCCTCTTCACGGAAGAGAGCGAAAGAGGAGAGCAAAACTCGGGCGTTTCATGCCGCGAGAATGCCGCTTCATGCGTGAATTGAGAATCGTGTTGCCCGATGGGATTGATCGAGACGCGGGGTGCGTGTCGCTCAAAATCCACATGCGTTCGTAATCGCCAGCTTAGGTGCCTCAAACGGTCGCATCCGCGGACGCGATATCTTTGCGATGGCCTGACCAGGTTCCATAGTGTCAGCGATGATTTGCAACCGAGGGGCGGGGTATCAAATGACAGCGCGTAAATGTTTCATCGTGGCCGCGGGATTGATGACGGCGAGCGCCGCCCATGCCGAGGACGTTCCCTCCAACGCCGAACTGTTTCGCATGCTGAAAGCGCAGCAGCAGACCATCTCCGAGCTGCGCGCCGAATTGAAGGAGGCCAAACAGGAGCGGCGCACGGTCACTCCGCGAGAGGCGACTGCACCGGCAGCCAAGCCAGCCGGACGCGACGCCGCGAGGGAGACGGTTGCGGTAGCACCGCCCGCGCAGGCTTATGCGATGTACAACAAGGGACCCGCAGTCGTGCCGGCGCGCACCGGCGGTGCCTATGTCGGTGTGTTCGGTGGCGGCGGCAGTCGCGGCGGCACTGACGTCAGCCAGCTCGGCACCGTCTTTTTCGTTGAGGCCGTCGGGGGCCCCTTGGCTGTCGACGCCACAGGGCGGACCAGCAGCGGCGGCGTCGGGTTCGGTGGCGCGCATCTCGGTTATGAATGGTCGTATGGTACGTATCTGCGGCCCGCTTTGGAGATCGAAGGTTTCTATCTGGCAGGTAACCAGCCGCGTGCGACGTTGGTGACCCCCACAGACCGATTTGCAGAGCACTCCTTCGACACGACTTTCCCGACGCGCACCACGGTGCTGCTGGCGAACATGGTTGTCGGTTTCAACACGCCCTATCAAGGCATCACGCCCTATATCGGTGGCGGGATCGGGGCCGCGAACGTCTCCATCAACGGCGCCACGTCCACACAGACCGACCCGGCCGAGCCTGGCATCAACCACTTCAACGCGCGTCCGGACTCCTCAGCCTGGACCTTTGCGGCACAGGCCAAGGCCGGTGCGCGCTTCGCCCTCGGCAACAGCGGCGCTTACCTGTTCGGCGAGTACCGCTATCTGTACGTCGGCGATGTGAATCAGGTTTTCGGCTCCACCGTGAATCCCGCTCATGCTGCGACCAGCCCGTGGACGGCCAGCTTCGGCGGCACATCGCACCATCTCGCAGCCGGCGGCATCGGCTTCGGCTTCTAGCTGAGCTCGATCACTGCGAGAATCGGAGGGGGCGGACGACACGTCCGGCCCCTCCCAGGAGGCAACCGGGCAACGGAAGAAGGCGATTTTCTGAGGAAACTGGTGCTGCCAGACAGGATTGAACTGTCGACCTCTCCATTACCAATGGAGTGCTCTACCACTGAGCTACGGCAGCATGTGCTGGGATGAGAATCGGCCGCCAAGGGGGCCTACCAAGCGGGCCGATATCTGCCACAAGCCCCCCTCCTGTGCAAGCTTGCTAGCTCCGCCAAAACGAGAAAATCGGGTCGATATCGGGGCCAAAATGCCCGTTTTCAGGTGAAAGTACCGACTTTCCGCCGATTTCGGTTCCGATATCCCCGGCCAACTGGCCAGTTGGCCGCGGCATGGCATTCGGCCCATTTTGGATTTCGCACGAACAGTTCGTGAGGGGCCTCTTGAGCTGCCGCATTCTCCGGGCATGTTATCGCGGATCGCTGGTATGGACCGCTAATGGCTGACGAGAACGACAAGAGCACGAGACAGGCGAGGGGGGCGCGGGACGACCGGCTGAAATCGGCGCTGCGCGAAAACCTGAAGCGACGGAAAGTGCAGGCGCGCGAACGCGCCGCAATCACCGACCCCTCGCAGAACGACGATGCTTCCCTAGATGAGGGGACCGCCGGCAAGACCGGCGATTGAAGTCTGGCGATTAGATTTTTTGGAGTGCATGGACGTGGCAATGGGGCAGGACGAGCAGCAACGAGACGATGGTGACGCGCAGATGTCGCGGTTCACGCGCCCTGAGCAGACCTTTCCGGCGCTGACATCGGCCGAGATCGAGCGCATGCGGAATTTCGGCGAGGTCCGCACCTACGCTGACGGCGAATTCCTATTCGAGACCGGCAAGCCCGGACCGGGCATGTTCGTCGTGCTGAAGGGCCACGTCGCCATCACCCAGCGCGACGGGCTCGGCAATGTCACGCCGCTGATCGACCAGGGGCCGGGGCAATTTCTGGCCGAGCTCAGCCAGCTCTCGGGCCGGCCGGCGCTGGTCGACGGCCGCGCCGAAGGCGAGGTCGAGACGCTGCTGCTGCCGCCGCCCCGCCTGCGCGCGCTGCTGGTCGCCGAGGCCGAGCTCGGCGAGCGCATCATGCGCGCGCTGATCCTGCGCCGGGTCAATCTGCTTCAGGCCGGCGTCGGCGGTGTGGTGCTGATCGGTCCCTCGTATTCGGCCGGCGTGGTGCGCTTGCAGGGCTTCCTCACCCGCAACGGCCAGCCGCATCATCTGCTCGATCCCGAGCGTGACCGCGACGCCGCCGAGGTGATCGCGCGCTATTCGCCGAAGCCGGAAGACTGGCCGCTGGTCGTCGCGGCGAGCGGCGAGGTGCTGCGCAACCCCAGCGAAACCGAGGTTGCGCGCGCGATCGGCATGATCGGCGGCCCCCGCAACGACCGCATCTACGATGTCGCGATCGTCGGCTGCGGACCCGCGGGGCTGGCGACCGCGGTGTATGCCGCCTCCGAAGGGCTTTCGGTCGCCGTGCTCGACACCCGCGCCTTCGGCGGCCAGGCCGGCGCCAGCGCGCGCATCGAAAACTATCTGGGCTTTCCGACCGGCATTTCCGGCCAGGCCCTGACCGCGCGCGCGTTCAACCAGGCGCAGAAGTTCGGCGCCGACATCATGATCCCCGTCACGGTGAAGTCGCTCGACTGCACGCGCCGGGACGGCGCCTTTGCGGTGACGCTCGACGGCAGCGATCCCTTGCGTTCGCGCGCAGTCGTGGTTGCGAGCGGCGCGCGTTATCGCCGCCCCGAGATCGAGAACCTCGACAAGTTCGAGGGCCGCGGCGTCTGGTATTGGGCCTCTCCGGTCGAGGCGCGGCTCTGCGCCGGCGAGGAGGTGGCCCTGGTCGGCGCCGGCAATTCGGCGGGCCAGGCGGCCGTGTTCCTGTCGGGACACGCCAAGAAGGTGCTGATGATCATCCGCGGCGGCGGGCTTGGGGCCAGCATGTCGCGCTATCTCATCGAGCGCATCGAAGCGACACCCAACATCGAATTGATGTTCAACACCGAGATCACCGCGCTCGAGGGCGACGAGGCTTCGCTGCTGCGGCGCATCCGCTGGAAGAGCCGGCTGTCGAGCGATGAAGACTCCGCCGACATCAAGAATCTCTTTTTGTTCGTCGGTGCCGATCCCGCCACCAGCTGGCTCGACGGCTGCGGCGTCACGCTCGATCGCGGCGGCTTCGTCGTGACGGGCGCGCAGTCCGAGCTGAACCAGGGCAAGCTGGTGGCCCCACTGGAGACCTCGGTGCCCGGCGTCTACGCGGTCGGCGACGTCCGCTCCGGCTCGGTCAAGCGCGTCGGCGGCGCCATTGGCGAAGGCGCGCAGGTCGTGGCCTCCCTGCACGGCTATCTCGGCGACGCCGCAAAACCGGCGCTTTAGTCAAGGACAAGACAAGCAGACGGCAAGCGGAATCTCACTTGCCATCTTGCCGTGTCCCACGGACTATCGCCCCGTCGCGAGGCCAATCGCGCGTGGAAGAACAAAAGATTCACAAGGGAGGACTAAATGGCCGAACTCGTCGTGCTCTACAAGACGCCCAAGGACGCCGCCGCCTTCGACAAGCATTATGCCGAGACCCACATTCCGCTCGCGAAGAAACTTCCCGGCCTGAAGAAATACGCCGTCAGTACGGGCGCAGTCGGCTCGCCCGCCGGACCATCGGGCGTCCACCTCGTCGCCATTCTCAGCTTCGACAGCGTGGGCGACATCCAGAAGGCCTTCGGCAGCGAAGCTGGCAAGGCGGCCGCGGGCGACGTGCCGAAATTCGCCAGCGGCGGCGCCGATCTGCTGATCTTCGACACCAAGGAAGTCTGAGCGCGCGCGAAGCGTCTCGCCAAATTCGATTCAACTTTCGTCGAAGACCTGCAAGCTCGTAGCCCGGATTTAGCTTCGCCCCATCCGGGCTACAAACTGCTCTCGTTTGTGACAGCGGTGCAAAAAATTCAGTCATGCGTTTGTCGATTCGCACGACGGCGCATGGCTCCGCACGAGCCTGTGACATCGCGCATGTAGCCATTCAATGAGGGCCGTAATACCATCCAAAGCTTCCAAACGGAGAGAGTGAGATGATGCTTGGATTGAGCCTGCCCGCCTTCACGTTGGTCCATGTCATCATCAGCCTGATCGGCATCGTCGCCGGCCTGGTCGTGATGTTCGGCCTGCTCGGGTCGAAGCCGATGCCGGGCCTCACCGCGATCTTCCTGCTGTTCACGATCCTCACCAGCGTCACCGGCTTCCTGTTTCCGTTCAAGGAGCTGCTGCCCTCGTACATCATCGCCGGCATCTCGCTGGTGCTGCTCGCGATCGCCTGCCTCGCGCTCTACGGAATGAAGCTCAAAGGGGTCTGGCGTCCCGTCTACATCGTGACCGCGATGATCTCGCTCTATTTCAACGTCTTCGTGCTGGTGATCCAGTCGTTCCTGAAGGTGCCGGCGCTCGCCGCGCTCGCGCCTGCCGTGCCGCCGAATCCGCCGGGAGGCCCCGTGTTCGCCGTGGTGCAGGGCATCGTGCTGGTGTTCTTCGTGGTGCTGACCATCGGCGCCTGGCGCCGCTACAAGCCGATGACGTTTGCCTGATCGCACGTTCACGGTCGGTGCGCGGCATCGACCTCGTGACATCGCCCGACCATCTCCGGATCGCCGGCTCGCGTTTTGCGAGCCCCGGATTGATTTTCACTGAAGGAGCCATTCATGCCCACCATCACCACCAAGGACGGCGTCGAGATCTTTTTCAAGGATTGGGGCTCGGGCCAGCCGATCGTGTTCAGCCATGGCTGGCCGCTGTCGGCCGACGACTGGGACACGCAGATGATATTCTTCGCCAATCACGGCTACCGCGTCATCGCCCATGACCGCCGCGGCCACGGCCGCTCCTCGCAGGTCGCCGACGGCCACGACATGGATCACTATGCCGACGATCTCGCGGCGGTGACCGCGCATCTCGACCTCAAGAACGCCATCCATGTCGGCCACTCCACCGGCGGCGGCGAGGTCGTGCACTACATCGCGCGTCACGGCGAGAGCCGGGTGGCGAAGGCTGCGATCCTCTCCGCGGTGCCGCCGCTGATGGTGCAGACGGCGGCCAATCCCGGCGGCCTGCCGAAGAGCGTGTTCGACGATCTCCAGAAGCAGCTCGCCGCCAGCCGCACCGGCTTCTACCGCGACGTCGCTTCCGGTCCTTTCTACGGCTACAACCGTCCCGGCGCAAAGCCGTCGGAAGCGGTGATCCAGAACTGGTGGCGCCAGGGCATGATGGGCGGCGCGAAGGCGCATTACGATGGCATCGTCGCGTTCTCGCAGACCGATTTCACCGAGGACCTGAAGAAGATCAGCGTGCCCGTGCTGGTGATGCACGGCGACGACGACCAGATCGTTCCCTACGCCGATTCCGGCCCGCTGTCGGCCAAGCTGCTGAAGAACGGCACGCTCAAGACCTACAAGGGCTTCCCGCACGGCATGCCGACCACGCACGCCGAAACCATCAACGCGGACCTGCTCGCGTTCTTCAAGGGGTGAGGGAGTCTTCCTTCTCCCCTTGTGGGAGAAGGTGGCATAGGCGGCCTTCGGCCGCCGTTCTTAAGAACGCCGATGCTCTGCATCGGCTATGGCGCCGGATAAGGGGTCTGCTTCAACGAGTCGAACTGCAAGAGTTCACGCGCGGAGACAACCCCTCACCCGTCTCAATCGCGCGAAGCGCGATTGATCCACCCTCTCCCACAAGGGGAGAGGGGAAGAGCGTCACTTCAAGATCGCCCTGATCGCATCGAACGTGCGCTTCACGAAAACCTCCGGCTTCTCGCGCACACCTTCGCCGATCCAGCTTTCGCCGCCGACGCGCATCGCGCCGGTGGCGATCATGGCGACGAGCCGTGCCTTGAGCCTGTCCGATTTGGTTTTGGCACGCTGCGAAAGCCCTTCGGCCAGTGCGCGCTCGAGCTTCTCGTATTTGAGCTGGTCGCGCGCCTGCAGCGCGGGATTGTCGCGCTTGAGCCGCGACATCGCCGCCGCTTCCGCCGGGTCGATCCGCCTGACCGCCGCCGCGATCGCATTCTCCGCCGCCGTCAGCATGGTTTCGCCCGCTGGCCGCGCCACGACCTCTGCGACCAGCGCGCTTGCTGCGCCCTCCTGCCAGGCGGCGACCACGTCCTCCTTCGACGCGAAGTAGTGGAAGAAGCTGCGGCGTGACACGTCGGCCGCGGTCGCGATGTCGTCGATGGTCGTGGCCTCGAAGCCGCGCTCCAGGAACAGCGCCATCGCCGCACGGGTCAGCCGCTCGCGGGTCTCTTGCAATTTACGCTGGCGCAGGCCGGGGCCGTCAGGGGATTTTGCTCCTGCCGGCAATGGCTTGGCGCCTGTCCTGACCGATTTCCCGCCGGGCTTTGAAGCCTTCAAATTATTTCACCTCTTGCAAACTTGCACTCAGTGCACATTTAGACCGGTCGCGGGCCTCATTCCAGCCCCGAACGGAGATACGGCATGACCGACTGGAGCACGGCAGACATCCCCTCCCTCAGCGGCAAGACCGCCGTCGTGACCGGGGCGACGGGCGGCCTCGGCTACGAGACGGCGATGGCGCTGGCGGGCGCCGGTGCCATTGTCATACTCACCGGACGCAACGACGCAAAGGGCCTGCGGGCGATCGAGGGCATTTGCGAGCGGTTTCCCAACGCATTGATCGCCTACGAGCATCTCGATCTCGCCAGTCTCGCCTCCGTCGCCGATTTTACCAGGCGCTTTGCCGCCAGCAATGAGCAGCTCGATCTCCTCATCAACAATGCCGGCGTGATGGCGCTGCCGAAGCGGCAGCAGACAGAGGATGGTTTCGAGATGCAGCTCGGCACCAACTATCTCGGCCATTACGCGCTGACAGCACAGCTGTTGCCGCAGCTTCGCCGCGCGAAAGCGCCTCGCATCGTCAATCTGTCGAGCCTCGCGCACCGCTCCGGCGCGATCAATTTCGACGATCTGCAAGGCAAGCGTTCCTATCGTCCCTGGCGTGCCTATTGCCAGTCCAAGCTGGCGATGCTGATGTTTTCGCTGGAGCTGCAGCGCCGCAGCCTCGCCGCCGGCTGGGGCCTGACGAGCCTTGCTGCCCATCCCGGCTACGCGCGGACCGATCTCATTCCGAACGGGCCGGGCGCCAACAGCTTCCAGTGGCGTGTGAGCCGTTGGCTCCAGCCTTTCATAAGCCACTCCGCAGCCGAAGGCGCGCTGCCCACGCTGTTCGCGGCAACCTCTCCGGCTGCAGAGCCCGGTGGCTATTACGGTCCGAACTGGTTCTACGAATTGAAGGGGCCGCCCGCGCCGGCGAAGATCATGCCGCAGGCGAAGGATTTCGCCGCGGCCGCCATGCTGTGGGATGTCTCGGCGACGTTGACCGGTGTATCCTTCGACGAGATCGCGGTCGCCGCATGAGCCACGGGCCGGTTGGGGACGTCACGATGCAAGTCATCATCTTCGGCGCGACCGGCATGGTCGGGCAGGGCGTATTGCGCGAATGCCTGATCGACACCGGCATCGACCGCGTGCTCGTGGTCGGCCGCAGCCCGACCGGCGTCCGCAATGCCAAGCTCACCGAAATCACGCACGGCGATTTCACCGACTACTCGGCGATCGAAGCGCAGCTCACGGGCTTCGATGCCTGCTTCTTCTGCCTCGGCGTCTCCTCGATCGGCATGAGCGAGGATCGCTATCGCCATCTCACCTACGATCTCACGCTCGCGGCGGCGACGACGCTCGCGAAGCTCAATCCGCAGATGACGTTCGTCTACGTCACCGGCGCCGGCACCGATTCCACCGAGCAGGGATCGCGGATGTGGGCGCGGATCAAGGGCAAGACCGAAAACGATCTGCTCAAGCTGCCGTTCCGGGGCGCCTACATGTTCCGTCCAGGCGCGATCCAGCCCCTGCACGGCGCCCGCTCGAAGACCGCCTGGGTGCAGGCCGTGTATGCCACAACCGGGCCGCTCTGGTCGGCGCTGCGCCGGATCTCGCCGCGGCTCGTCACCTCGACCGAGCAGATGGGCCGCGCCATGATTCGTGTCGCCCGGGAGGGGTATCCGCGGAAGGTGCTGGAGATGGAGGATATCAATAGCCTCTAGCCGGCTGGCCCGTTAGTTTCACGGAAATTTCCGCGTCCGCGCGCGTTGAGCCTTATCGGCCCCCGAGGAGAAATGCCGGCGATGTCGCCCCAGCTCAAACTGATCGCGCTCGACGCCGACGATCTCGCCGTGATCTCGACCCATGTGCAGGACGCCCGCGTCCAGGCCGCCGACATCATCTGGCGGCAAAGCGAGAAGCGGCTGGTGGTCGGGATGAGCCGGCTGGACTGGGAGCAGTCACTGGACGGCGAGGCCGAACCCCGCCGGCTGGTCGCCGCGCTCCGCTTCGACCGCGTGCTCGCCTGCAAGTCGCGCAACATCGACCTCGGCGCGCCGGACGAGGTTCTGGACCTCGTCGGCATCGAGTTTCACTCCCAGGACGGCCGCGACGAGGAGCCCGGCGGCAGCGCCCTGCTGCTGTTCGCCCATGGCGGCGCCATCCGCCTCGACGTCGAATGTCTGGAATGCGAGTTGACCGATCTGGGGGCGGACGCGCTCGGGGCCGGACTGGGCCTCGAGGAGGAGGGGTGAGCTGGCCGGTATACCAGTCAAGCCAGGTCGGGCCGCTGCCGGAACGGCATCTCCCGAGGGTTGACGCAGCTTCCCCGCCGCGCCATTGAGCAGGGGGTCGGGTGAGCCAATCCGCCCCAAAGACCAGCCGGAAGCCAAGCCAAAAATGCCCGTTCGTCTCGACCGCAGCAGCGCCGATTTTGACCAGCGATTCGCGGCCTTCCTCGCCGCCAAGCGCGAGGTCTCGGCCGACGTCGAGGCCGTCGTGCGCACCATCGTCGACGACGTCGCCCGGCGGGGCGATGCGGCCCTGCTCGAGGCCACGGCAAAGTTCGACCGGCTGAAGCTGGATGCATCCGGCCTGCGCGTCACCGCCGCCGAAATCGAGACGGCCGTCAAGGCCTGCGATGCCGCGACACTGGATGCGCTCAAGCTCGCGCGCGACCGCATCGAGACCTATCACCGCCGCCAGCTTCCGAAGGACGAGCGCTTCACCGATCCGCTCGGTGTCGAGCTCGGCTGGCGCTATACCRCGATCGAATCCGCGGGCCTCTATGTGCCCGGCGGCACCGCGGCCTATCCGTCCTCGGTGCTAATGAACGCGGTCCCCGCGAAGGTCGCCGGCGTCGCGCGCCTCGTCATGGTGGTGCCGTCACCGGACGGCAAGCTCAACCCGCTGGTGCTGGCGGCCGCTTCGCTTGGCGGCGTCAGCGAGATCTACCGGGTCGGCGGCGCGCAGGCCGTGGCGGCGCTCGCGCACGGTACCGCCACGATCGCGCCGGTGGCCAAGATCGTCGGCCCCGGCAACGCCTATGTCGCCGCCGCAAAGCGCCTGGTGTTCGGCAAGGTCGGTATCGATATGATCGCGGGACCCTCCGAGGTGCTGGTGATTGCCGACGACACCGGCAATGCCGACTGGATCGCCGCTGATCTGCTGGCGCAGGCCGAGCATGATGCCAGCGCGCAATCGATCCTGATCACGGATTCCGCGCGTCTCGCCGCGGATGTCGAAAAGGCCGTCGAAGCGCAACTGAAGACATTGCCGCGCGCCGCGATCGCCGGCACGTCGTGGGCCGATTTCGGCGCCATCATCATGGTCAAGAATCTTGCCGACGCCATTCCGCTCGCGGATGCGATCGCGGCCGAGCATCTCGAGATCATGACTGATGATCCCGACGCGCTTGCCGGAAAGATCCGCAACGCCGGCGCGGTGTTCCTCGGGGCGCATACGCCGGAGGCGATCGGCGACTATGTCGGCGGCTCCAACCACGTGCTGCCGACGGCGCGCTCGGCGCGGTTCTCCTCAGGCCTCGGAGTTGCCGACTTCATGAAGCGCACCTCAATCCTGAAATGCGGTCCGGACCAGCTGCGTGCGCTCGGACCTGCCGCGATGACGCTCGGACAAGCGGAGGGGCTGGACGCTCATTCGCGCTCGATTGGATTGCGCCTCAATCTGTCATGACCCAGCCGCCCGAACAGGACGACTCGACCAATCGCATCGTCGCGGTCACCCTCGACGAGGACTCGATCGGCCGTTCCGGGCCGGACATCGAGCACGAGCGCGCGATCGCGATCTACGATCTGATCGAGCAGAATTTGTTCGCGCCCGATGGCGCCGACGGGAAGGGGCCGTTCACGCTGCATATCGGCATCACCGGCAGCCGGCTGATGTTCGACATTCGCCGCGAGGAAGGCACGCCCGTGGTCGCGCATCTGTTGTCGCTGACGCCGTTCCGGCGGATCGTGAAGGACTATTTCATGATCTGCGACAGCTACTATCAGGCGATCCGGACAGCTACGCCGGACAAGATCGAGGCCATCGACATGGGCCGCCGCGGCATCCATGACGAGGGATCGCGCACGCTCCAGGAGCGGCTGAAGGGCAAGGTGCGGGTCGACTTCGAGACCTCGCGCCGGCTGTTCACGCTCATCACCGTCCTGCACTGGAAGGGTTAGGCGCATGATCCCGAAAAGTGGGCACCGGTTTTCGGACCAGATCATGCGCGAGACAAACGGCTTAATGGCCCGGAAAAATGTGCAGCGGTTTTCCGACAAGGCCATGCCCTCTTTCAAAAGAGGCTAGGCGCGATGGCGGGTCCGCCACGCGCACGCGATCCGCAATCGGTGCTGTTCGCCTGCGCGATGAACAGCGTGCGCTCGCCGATGGCCGAGAGCCTGCTCCGGCACATGTTTCCGCAGGGCCTCTACGTGAAGTCGGCCGGCGCCAGGAAAGGCGAGCTCGATCCCTTCGTGGTCGCCGTGATGGACGAGCTGGGGCAGGACATCTCCACCCACAAGCCGCAGACCTTCGAGGAGCTGGAGGATTGGGAGGGGCTGAATTTCGACCTCATCATCACGCTCTCGCCCGAAGCGCACCACAAGGCGCTGGAGCTGACCCGCACGCTCGCCGCCGACGTCGAATACTGGCCGACGCAGGATCCCACCACCATCGAAGGCACCCGCGACCAGAAGCTCGCCGCCTACCGCGAGGTCTGCGACCAGCTCCTGATGCGCATCCGCAGGCGTTTTGCGAAGGTCGGCGCGGCGAGCGGTTAGCCGTAACACCCGCGTCACAGACCGAGGGCACACGCATGTTGGACGCCTCGAATCAGTAAAGTCCGGGTTCCCGGGTTGTGAAATCAGCCCCCTTCCGATAGGTTCCGCGCGCAATTCATCCCCTGCTTCATCCCCCAAATCACCTGATGCTCGGCCGCCCCAAATTCGTACTTGCCTCCGGTTCGCCGCGGCGCCTGTCGCTGCTCAACCAGGCCGGCATCGAGCCGGACGCGCTCCGGCCGGCCGACGTCGACGAGACGCCGAAGCGGGGCGAGCTGCCGCGCGCCTGCGCCAACCGTCTCGCAAGGGCCAAGGCCGATGCGGCGCTGAAATCGGTGCAGCTCGACGACGAGCTGCGCGGCGCCTTCATCCTCGCCGCCGACACGGTTGTGGCGGTCGGCCGCCGCATCCTGCCCAAGGCCAATCTGGTGGACGAGGCGGCGCAGTGCCTGCGGCTGCTGTCGGGCCGCAACCACCGCGTCTACACCGCGATCTGCCTGGTGACGCCGCGCGAGGCCTTCCGCCAGCGCCTGGTCGAGACCCGCGTCCGCTTCAAGCGCCTCTCCGAGGACGACATCCAAGCCTATATCGGCTCCGGCGAATGGCGCGGCAAAGCCGGCGGTTACGCCGTGCAGGGCATCGCCGGCTCCTTCGTGGTCAAGATGGTCGGGTCCTACAGCAACGTCGTCGGCCTGCCGCTCTACGAGACCACGACGCTGCTCGGCGGCGAAGGTTTTCCGATCCGCTTCGGCTGGCTCAACGCCACGGCCATCTAGCGCGCCGACAAAAATCTCGAAAACAACCCCATGCACAGTAGAATGGGCCCGCTTGACCCGGCCCGCGACGCCTGCGCGACCGCCCGAGGAACCGCTTTACCGACAGGCTCTTGAACGCCTTCACCCCGAGTAAGCTGCCGACATCATGGACGACCACGTCAAAAAGCCCGCCGGCCCGCTCAAAACCTGCCCGATCTGCGGCAAGCCGCAGTCGGAAGCCACCCGCCCGTTCTGCTCCTCGCGCTGCCGCGACGTCGACCTGAACCGCTGGCTGAAAGGCTCCTACGTCATCCCCGGCCGCGATGACGAGGCGGATGGCGAAGAATAGCCAATAATATCAGATGTTTATTTCGACTTCCGATTCGCCGCGCACCAGCCGCAGCAAGCCCGCCCCACCTTGTGCACAGCCGGGCCGCGCCCGGCGAAGCCACTTGGCGAAGCCGGGTGGACATGCCGCTCCGAGCCCACTATAAACCGCCCGCTCGATGGGCCTTGGCCCCTCTTTGGAGCACGCCCAGGTAGCTCAGTTGGTAGAGCATGCGACTGAAAATCGCAGTGTCGGTGGTTCGATTCCGCCCCTGGGCACCATAACTTCAATGGCTTAGCGATACACAGTCGGTCCGGTTAGACAGTTTCCGTCCCGGGTTAGACATTTATGTTCGCGGTTTGCGCCCCAGTGGGTCGAGCTTTTTGATCACCTGGTCCATGCGATCTGAGGTGTCGGCCGATTCGGAGTAGTGGATCGCCATGGCCAGCGTCTTCTGACCAAGCCATCGGCGTACAGTATCGAGGTCGTACCCGGCTTCGACCAGCAAAGTCCCGACCGTGTGCCTCAAACCGTGAAATGTGAGCCCGTCCCCGATCTTCCCATCTCGTTTCAGCGCAGCCATTGCTTTGATGAAAGACGAATTGAACCCGGTCTCCGTCCAAGGGGTGCCCTTCGTCGTGGCCGCAAGCGTAATCGCATCGTGCCTTGGTGCGGTTGCCAGCAGGTGACCGAGATCGGGGTGAACTGGAATCGAGACTTCCTGTCCCGTTTTGTTGGTCCTTCGCCAAATCCTGCCCTCCCTGATCGCCGCCTTGGTAAGTGCAAGCACGTCGCCCTTGCGCAAGCCTGTAAACATTCCGAGCGCAACAGGAAGCCTCAGTTGCGGGGGGAGGCTGCTGATCACTGTCCTACACTCATCCGGCGTCCAAGGACGATTTGCGGTCTTGGCCCCCCTCGCTCGCTTGACCCGCTTAACCCCTTTGACCGGATTTTCCGAGACGATGCCGTGTTCTTTTCCGTGCTCAAAAGCGACCGAAAGAACTGCCATTACATAGTTCGCCTGTCTGCGACCATGCTTTGCTGCGACGCGATCCCGTAGTCCCGCAACGAATTGCGAAGATAGTTCGACAAGCGGCATGGCATCGAGCGGCTTCAGCAGGTTCATCATGCGTGCATAGCCGTCCCTAGAGGCGGGCGCTAGATCAGTGAAAGCGGGCGAGTTTCTGTAAGACGCCAGTAGTGAGCCCAACGTTCCGGGGAGCGCGTTGGCCGTCTTAAGCTTTCGTTCGATCAAGGCCAGCTCGGCAATGAACTCTGYGGTGCCGAACTCTGCTTTCAGGCGAATGCCGGTCTTTCGGTGGTAGGCGTACCATCGCCCTTTAGCGCGATAGCGTTTCAAACCCTTGATGCGAAGAACGGTCATTGCTTATCCAGTTCAGCCAACCAGTCTTTGCCTATTTCGCGACACTTCAGAGCAAGGGAATCGATCCACCCGTCCAGCGAAATCCTATCGAAGCGTTCGAGCCTCTTTCCATTGCCCAAGGCGATAGCTTTCACGGGGCAAACGCCGTCGAATGTTGGAACGCTAACCCCACAATAAGCCGCAGCTTCCTGACGGGTTAGTAAACGCGGAACGATATTGGAGCTGCCTATATTGCGCATTGTAGCACAGTGATGCCGCACACGACCAGCGTCGCGCCTCTAGAGGTCGCCCTCGCTAACCAGTGTCTGATTGATATGCGTAGTGGAGACGGAGAGTAGCGCCCAAACTACTTGGCAGCTAGACGACACATACCGACACCTGCCGCCAATGCGATTTTCCAGAATTGAGCTTTCTCTGCCCGAAATATCGGTGGCGGTGCCAGAGCCGCGAGCAACTTCTAGACTGCCGGACTGACTGGCGCTCGCGCGACAATCCACTTAAATAGGCATTCACTTCGGGGAGATCAGCGGTGCAAGTTGCATGGATGCAGGCGGTTGTGCGATCTCTGAACGTGGTCGCGCGGCGACAAAAATGCCTCGCAACAAGAGCTGACGATGTCCGAAATAGGTGAGTCGCTGGGACGACGGTGTCTGTCGGAGCATAGACGGTCGCAACATGCCGTACAAAACAAGATTTGAACGTCAAAAATCGGAATGGATCACACTGGCGCAAGCCGTGGAACACGTAGCTTCTGTCGAAAGCGACCGGTCTACTTCCGAACCCAAAGAGCCTAAAGCAACGCAGGACGCTCCCCCCGGCATGGAGTGGCTGAGAAATCCTTCTCCTCACTCTCCAGCATTGGACGCTCTAAGTCAGGTTCGAGCGGCTCTCCAAGATGGTGAGATACCAATCAAGTGGGCGCAGGATGGGTGGCCACAAAGCCATACGTTCATCCCTGGTGAGCTGTTTGCTCTCGATGATCCCCCAACTGGCGTTTTCTGGCGATACGCAGAGATAGACTACCCAGACAGTTATTTAGTTTCGGATCAAATGCCTTTTGTGCTGTCCGGTGGAGTAGCGAGCGAGCGTGCAGTCACCGACCGAAAGATGCGGCAATTGTTGCTCTTACGTGCGAGGGTTTATGAGCTTTGGCCCACCAAGGACAGAGATAGCGCGTCGAGCTCGCCGCACGGCCCTGCTCTGGACAATCGACGCAAAGGGGTCAGCCCCGAGGAGAACCTGATCAGGGATGAGGTTCGCGCCCTATATAGCCGGTCCAATCCCAAGCCAAACATGGCGCAAGCTGAGCAGTCCATTCGCGCGGCAATGCCAGGGGCGACCAGAGGTGTGATTCGCAAAGTTCTCAAAGAGGAAGAGTTCGCGAAGCAGCGAAGATTAGCGGGTAATTCAGGCCCACGTCGTCGCTAATCTTGCTGCAATTTTTTTGCGGCAAAATTGGCAAGACGTTGCAGGCAAAATTGCCGAATGTCACGTGACTCCGACCTCGGAGTCATTACATGCAAACTATCCTTGATCAGAAGCGTGTCGCGTCCTTGCTTGGGATATCGACGCGCACCCTCGAACGTTATCGTGTTTCGGGCACAGGCCCGCGCTACGTAAAGCTTGGAAAGCTGGTTCGGTATCTTAAAACCGATATCGATGCTTGGATCGAGCAGAACCATAGCGGTTCGACTGCTGAGCGATCCACATCATGACCGATCAAGCAGACGCAACATCTGGTGCTCGTGATGCTCGTGCCGACAGCCATTGTTTGTCGCAAGAAGCGTGTATCCAAGCACATTTGCAGATCGCGAAGAAAGCAATTGCATCCGGCGAGAATGATCTGCGCCGGGCCGCTAAGCACATAGCCGAAGCTAGGGAGCAAGGCGCGTCTCAACGACGGATTGCTGCTGCAATTGGAAAAGCGGTTTCCACTGTAAATCGATATCTCAGTTGGCACGATTCCGGATACCGAGATGAGACCCCGTTCGGTCCTGAGTCCAAAGCCAAACGTCAACGCGCGCGTGTTCGGGCGACCGAACGCGCCAATAGTAAGAAGAGATCGCACGGCGAAGTGGCGCAGGACGATCTCACTGCAGCTATTGCTCGTGCGCAGGCCGCCCAAGCCGACGCCGCTAGGGCTAGAGCTGAGGCGAAACAAGCTACGGATGAGGCGATGCGGGCGAAARCAGAAGCGGTTCGGGAGCGGCTACGAGCAGAAAGGGTCTA
The DNA here is from genome assembly GCF_052114925.1 of Bradyrhizobium sp. 2TAF36. Lineage (NCBI taxonomy): Bacteria > Pseudomonadati > Pseudomonadota > Alphaproteobacteria > Hyphomicrobiales > Nitrobacteraceae > Bradyrhizobium > Bradyrhizobium sp. 2TAF36. Next base: position 34,702 of record NZ_JBFRFR010000074.1, read on the forward strand.
TGCGAGCTCTGCCGCGACCTCTCCACGACACCCTGTTGATGGCCGTCTACGCGATCTCTTGGTAAAGGCGCTTGGTTTGCTCGGCTCAGATCAAGCCGGGGAGCGAGCGAACGCTGCGGTGGTGGCGGAGAAGCAACGGGCCAAGCTGGGCATGACCTGGGACGAATTAATCGTTCCGGCGAACAACTGCCCCTCGACCGAATCTCGGTCGCACGCCGAAGAGTCCGTCGCATGAACCACAACCGCATTCCACGAAATCACATTGATTGGTCCAGCAAGAAAACTTGGCCGACGGCGAAGCTAGGTCAGCAACAACAAGTGCACTTTCCGCACCCGAAGAACGTGATCACTTTTTCAGAACGTCTCCAAAGTTTGCCGAAGATTGCTCACGCTCAATTTCCGCGCGGAATGACTCTGCTCGACGTGTGTGGATTCGAGGCGCTCCAATTGGCGGCATCTGTGGATAGGAGCGCAGGATGAAGAAGATCGACCGTGTTGAGCTAAAGAAATCGCGAGCAAGAAAGACCGTCGGTGTTGGGGTGTTGAATCACCTCGCTGCCCGTGTGCTCGTAGCCGAACAGGAAGCCGCCGAAGCCGCTGCCAATCTAGAGAGAATGGCCAAGATCGCGGAATTCTGGAAAGCAGAGGCTCTCCAGGAGCGAGCAAGCGCCGCGGTCGTGGCCGGGAAACAGCGATTGATGCTGGGCAAAACCTGGAAGGAGCTAATTGTAAATGAGCACGAGGACCTTGGCGACGAAGACCTCGATGACGACGATGATGATCTCGATGACGATGAGCTAGATGACGACGAAGATGATCTCGACGACCATGAGCTGGATGACGATGAGCTAGATGACGATGAGCTAGATGATGATGACCTGGACGACGAGGAGTAACCACTCACATGAACTTTCATGAGCGCCTGCGTCGCAACGGCCCCGTCTTTCAAACCCACGCAGAAGTCCACCGCGAGGTTCTAGCGACCGAGGATTGGTTCGGTGACGGCAAGCCCTCTATCGGCAGGCAGTTCACCGCCGAAAAGGCGAGGGAGCGAAAGGCCGAGATCATCCACCTGTTGTATCGAACAGCAAAGCGGGAGCAGCGGGATGGAAATCCCGACGTTGCCACCCGCCTTGAGATTTTGGCCGACAAACTTCACTACTGTTGCGCGGCACGACGTTGCGGATCGCTGGCTTGCCCCGAATGCTCGCGCGCTTTTCAAAAGGCAAAGGTGGCGGCCCAGCGGACCACGATCAAGCAGTTGAGGGATACGCGGAAGGGTAAGCTGCTGGTGATGGTGACGATCATCCCACTGATGGTCACGTACAAGCCGGAGGATCTACCTGTTCTCAAGGTCCAGAAGCTGAACCGGTGGCTCAAGGACGCGCTGACGAAAGCTGGCTTCAAACGAGTCATGCTCGGCAGCATCGACCTTAGTTGGGAGGGCGGCTTTTATCAACCGCATTGGCACATCGTCATGTGGACCTCTGATCGGAAGCGACTGAGGCGTCGCCTCAAGCGCATCTTCCCCGGCCTCCAACGCGGTGACCGCCCCGTCCACACCACCGAGACCTACRGCCTCGAATTCCTCGCCTACAAGGACAAGGCGATCAAGCTTCCAGCTTTGCTGAGAAACAATCGGCGTGGGCTCCCGTATCTGCTGCTGGCCCTCGACGGCACCGAACCATTGGAACTGATGGTTCTGTCTGGCATCCGCCTGAGTGCTCAGAAGGGTGGCCTCAAATTCAAAAAGATCGCGCGCCGGTGAAGGGCGAGCAATCGAGAGCGTCGTATCGACGATAGACGATGAAATCCCGAGTTGCGGCTGGTTCGATGAAGAGAACCCGCCTCAAGGGGCAGTTTAGGCCGAGATTTTCAACCGAACTGATTATCGAGTTGGCCTCCTCATATCGGCGTGTGGCGCGAACGCTAATTTCTGACTGAGCACCTGAGCACTGAGCATACTGGAATTCCGATGGATCGACATAAGCCCATAATACTCACGAAGGCTGGCGTATTTCTTAGGAGGGGTGGGGACAAGCAACGCATTGCTGCGCCCATCCGCTTCCATGCCATCGGCGAACGCTCGGATCGTACGAAAGTCGTGGAAATTAGATTCGAGGACTATGATGGCCGAAGGGCATCCGAACAGTTCAACATGGCTGCGATCAACCCCAGAAATCTATCAACCATTGCCGACGCGCTCGGCAACAGGGGTTACCTTTGGCCGCCTGACGGGGTGTCGGCCCTGGACATACTGAAGGTGGTGGTGGCCAAAATACCGAGCCGCCGCTTTGTCTATGTGGGCGCTCCGGGCTGGTACGAGAACGGTACCGCAATAATCACTCCGTTGCGTCAGTACGGTGGAACGAAAAGAATCTTGATTGACCCGGATACTGGCGCTCATTTGGCCCTCTACACGAAAGGGCCGGGATCCCTGAAGGGGTGGCGAAACACGGTGGGTAAACTAGCCAGGAAATCCACTGGCCTTCGATTGTCCATCGCTGCGGCCCTAGCAGCGCCTCTCCTGCGTCCGCTCTCAATGGATTCGTTTGCCCTCAACCTTTTCGGGCCGACCTCCACGGGCAAGTCCAGCCTCCTCTGTGCTGCCGCATCGGTGCCCGGTTTGAATAATGAGAACGGATTGCCAAAGTGGTCGGACTCGGAGGCGGCGCTTGAGGAGTTAGCGGTTGGCCACCGCGACGGCTTATTACCTTTAGACGAAAGCGGTGACGAGGACAACAAAGTCGCGCTCCACGTGAAAGCGAAGCAGTTAGCTTTCTTGTTCTCCCGTAATCGAGCAAGGAATCTCGACAAGAATTATCAGAGAACGATCAACTTAACCGCAAGAGAATTCCGGGTCATTGTCTTGAGCACCAGTGAGTTCGCGCTCAAGACCATCGCCGAAGTGGCCGGACAGGCTCGTATAGGAGGCGAAGTAGTACGCTTCATCGATATGCCTGTCGTAGAGCCCGGCAGCATCGGCGTTTTTGATGGCGTCAAGGTACCAAGCGGCCGCGAAGCTGGTGAATTTGGCCGGATTCTCGCTGATAAGCTTCGCCGGGATGCGTTGGCCAACCAAGGCTTCGCGATGGACGCCTTTCTGAAGAATTTTATGCGCGATCCCGAAGCCGCGTTAGCTCGGATCAAGCATCACATCGGCCAATTCAGCGAGCAATCATCTCTGAGGTTAGAGACAGGCCCCGCTCAGCGGATCGGCGCAAACTTTTCAGTCCTGTATGCCGCTGCAGCACTCGGCATCGAATATGGAATACTGCCTTGGAAAAAGAAAGCGACGCGGGCCGCAATCGAGAAGTCTATGGCCAGCGCCCTTGCTGTTATTGGCAGCTCCCAGCAACCCATTCATCCTGCGCTCGCACCCCGGACGATCAAGGATGTAGCACGTAGATTGAGAGATATTCTGGACCACCTAACTCTGGTTCCGGTAAAAAAAGGCCAATCTTGCTCCGACATTGAAGCCCTCGAACGCCAGGAAGCGGACGGGTTTCGGATCGCCCGAACCACGCTCGTCAAACCACAGGCATGGAAAGCAAGTGATGGTGAGAAGGCATTGCTTATTGAATATCGTGTCATGCGAACAACGCGCAAAGACGTTGCCACCGTTGAGCGCAAAATTATTGGGATACCGGGGAAGCCCCGCTACTACATCATCGACGATGAAAAGCTTGCGGCAGTGCTAGCCGCCGGTAACAATTCAACGGATGCCGCGATGGACCTGTAGCAATCCCGCTCATAACGGTCTGGTTGCAGGTTCGAGTCCTGCCGGGCCCACCAGACAGGTATTCCAGTCTTAATTTTATTGAGATTTTTGGCCTAGAGTCACCACCTGCCCACAAGGTGGTGACTACGATGTTCGCGGCGCGTTCTTCAGCCGCGCTCCTTCTCCAACTGCAGAAATGCGAGTTCGGAGTCTCTCGCCATGTCCTCCGACGAGGGCCGGTCCACTTCTCCACGGCGCAAGAAGGTCGAGGAGGGCATGTCGGCTCGAACCGACAATCAAGCGAGGCACTTCCTCAACGCGGTGAGTGCATTGTTCCGGTGGGCTATCGCGAACGAGCTGTTCGACGGCCGTAATCCGGCTGAGGGCATCACGCGCACCAGAAGCGACAGCGGCGACAATGACGGCCATCTGCCTTGGCCCATCGAGCTGATCGAGAAATACGAGAAGCGCTGGCCGGTCGGCACCAAGCAGCGCCTGGTGTTTGATATTTTTCTGGGCTGCGACGCGGCGATGCCGCGCAACTTGGCAGGCAGCACATCTGGCGCGGCATCGTCCACCTCATGACGGAAAAGCGCCAGGGGAAAATGCCGATCTACGTCCCGATCCATCCGGAGCTGACGATGTCGATCAAGGCCTGTCCCTCGCCGGGCCTGGCGATCATCGCCAAGGACGACGGCACCAACTACACCAAGGAGTCGCTCGGTAACCTCTTTCGTGAGGCCGTCGAGGCAGCAGGCATCCCGGTGACCAGGAAGGGGTTGAAGGAGAAGGGCTCCAGCGCTCACGGCCTGCGCAAGGCCTCGGCGACCATCGCCGCCGAAAGCGGGGCCAGTGAGGCCGAGCTGAATGCCATGTTCGGCTGGAGCGGGCACCAGATGGCTCAGCTCTACACACGGAAGGCTGATCGCAAGAAGCATTTTGTGCTCGATCATGGTATTGCGGCTGATGACCGAGCAGACCTTCGCAGTCACAGGATTACAATTGACAGGCAATTGCGAGCCGTCCAAGCTACCGGGTATAGTCAAAGTAATTAAGCTATGCTGACCGCCGACCCTGCGTGGCTTTTTCGTCGCTTGTGCATGCAGCCTCGCTCGGTTCACCACGACAAATCAGGCCAGCGCGCGTTCAGCTCCCGTAAATTGGAAGATGGAGGAGTCATTATGTGGCGCGCGATTTTCCTAAGTATCTGTAGCATAATGCTAGCAGTGTTCTTCGTGTTCAGTGGAGAGGTTGCTCTTGGCGGCGAGGGTTTCTTTGAAAAAATTGGAGATGGTTGGAAAAAAGGCCACTGGATACGAGGTCTCCAAGGCGTGCGGCCTCAAAGTTGGCAAGAAGTGATTTTCCCCATTTGTTGGGGGAGTCCACAGGATTGTAGGGATACACCCTCCGACGCGATAGGAGGCTTCCCGGCTCCTGTTTACTCGGGGTCTGTAAGAGCAGATTGCCAAGACATAAATACTGGCAAACCCCGCGGCGACTCCACCATAACAATCTTATCAAAAGTCTCGATTGAAGACGCGAAAAATCAGGCGTGGCAGGCTTGTACGACGACCGACATATGCAAGTCCGATCCCAAATATCAAGATCCGACGCGAGTTGAAGTGCCCGGAACGTGTCGCTTTCTCGACGATCAAACGCGTTCTCTGAAGCCAAACACAACGATGTTGGCTTGGTGCCAGAAACTTGGCCGCGAGGCCCTTCCAATGGTCCCGGAGATCAAGYTGCCTGGTACCGGTGGTTCGCGAGACATAAATGCAGGTGCTAGGACCGGTATGGTACAAAGGTGTCTTCATCCATAAGAAAAGTGAAGCTGGTCCAACGTCTTCGGTTCTTGATCTGGCTCCTTCGATGTCCGGTTTTAAATAGCGGACACGTTCAAAGGGGCCGGGGGCGCGGGTAAGAGAGGTTTACGAGAGCCTTCCCCGAGCGCGGCGGCGTGAGGATACGGCCTCTTGGGTCAGAAGAACTCGGCGGTTAGCCGCTTATGTCGGCTTCTGGACTTGGAGCGTAAAGGCTTCTGACAATTGTGCTGCTAGAAGTTTGTTCGCATTCAGGTGCGCTCTAATTTGCGTCGGATTGTCGAAGGTATCTTTGATACCAGCGGCATAGGCTGAGACCGCCTCGCGAAGCTTAGTCAACATTCCCTTGTCAATAACGCGTGTGGCGTTTGGTACGTATGCGTCCTTATCGAGAACCGTGGACGGATGCACAACGACCGGGGTGCCAGTGCAACCCGGGCCATAGGTCTGGGTAAACCAATTCATATTGCCACTAACCTGATCGGCGTAATGCTTCGAGATCGCGTCCGAAATCGCACCGCTTTTGCACGGAAATAGCACGTAACGTTGATTTCCTATCGCCCAAAGAACATCGAGCTTAGCGGTTTTCTCCTTCTCCGGACGTTGTGCGTTGAACCCAATATGTTTGCCGACGAGCATCAGCGATTCTTCAAAGTCGTCAGTCCCGAATTCGTCAAAAACCAGATGAGCTAGGATAGCGTTCACGCCAATGATCAATGCGTTTCCCGCTTTATATTGATGTACGAGGAATTCACGGGCCAGCTGGGCCTGATCCACACCTTGGGTGTCTATCTTCCTGTACGCGATGCCCGCGAGAGGTTTCATCACGAGCTTATTGCGATCTCCGGCCGCTGCCAGCCGGGCCTGACTGCCAACTCTGTCGGCACGATGCAGCGCCGCTGCGCTCTGCTCCATAAGCCAGCCCTTAACGGCGTCTTCTTCCGCAATGTTCGTAGCAGCCTGAAGAATTTCGGCGGCCTCCGCATGTTTTGCACGGCGGAACGCTTCAAAGGCTTGCCTTTGAAGAGGCAGAATTTGGTCCACCGACTCCTCTGCGGGAAACGTTACATCAATCAACGCGTTCTTTGCGGCGGCAATCCAGTCGGGATTTCGGGTCAGCATATCGTTGATCGGTTCAGCCAAAGCATCGATGCCTTTCTGCGCAATCTGCTGTGCGATATCGCGCGATAGCTTTAGCTGCTGGCGGGTTGCTGGCGAAAAGTGCTGAACGGCACCCTGGGCATAGAGGACTCGCAAAAGATTGAGGCCCATAAGAATTACTACGCAGTAGTCCTCGTTGGACCGAATACCGCGCCCCATTCCCTGCTCAATCCGCTGGACCTGTCGGCTGAGATACCGCTCGCTGTCAGAAAGCGTTCCCTGTTCGTAGGCATCAATGAGCCGACGGGTATCCGGGACGCCATCAACGACCAGAATCCGACATGCATCATCTGGAAGATCGATGCCTTCATACTTGTTGACCAGGACAGCGAGATTACCCTTCGTTTTGCGGAGTTGATCGACGCCCTGTTCGAGGTTGTCCGCTGTCAGCGTCATTCCAGGCGTCACGACATCGGACCAGAAATCCGCTCGCGATTTCGATGGAACGATGATTGCCACATTCTGAGTCTTTGCGTACTGCGCAACGAACGCTTTGATGTGCTGATCGATGATGCCAGTATTGATCTCTTGTGGGACCAAGATCATGCGTTCGCCAAGATCGGAGGCTGTTTTTGGCGTTATCGGCTTGGCTATCGCTTTCTCGTCTACGCCGAAGTCGGTGACGAGCACTGAATCATCAGCCAGCGTGGCAGTCATGTAGACCCGGCGCGCAGCCCTCTCAAAACTGGGGACCTTGTCTGTCGGAAGGCACCTCGACGATATTTCCACCCCTCCCGGAACGAAAAAGCAGTTACACGCGGCCAAGTCTTCCTTGATAAGCGGCCACTGAAACTTCGCCGTCTTCTCCGGCAGGTGCTTGTTCAGAATACTGACTACCGATGTGGTTTTATCCTGCCATGCCCAAAACGGCACTTGAACTAGAGGGCGTCCGGCATTGTCGATGATTTCTTGCGTCCCTGTTTCCGATTGGGTCCGCATATCGTCCGCAAACAGATCTAATAAGGGCTGAAACGCAGGCTCCGCTCGACGGATACGAACCGTAAATTGTCCCTCGATAGTCGCGAGGCATGCGTGAGCATCGTCAATCACAAAGGCCCCAAGCCCAATTTCCGCTGTTGTGCCGACACCGAATTTCGAGCTTCCATTGAACAGGACGCGAATGTCCGCGATGAGGATCGCCCTTCCCGTCAGAAATTCGGGCGAGCGTGGATTGTCGGTGRATTTCAACCCCAGCGCTTTGGCCTCTGCCTCAACCTGCGAGCACAGATAGTTGTCGGGAGCGAAATAGGCGGCCGGGTGGACCCCCTCATTAAGACTAGACTACGCGTACTTCTTGTCCTTGGCGGGAAGTGCCTGAAATAACTTCTGAGGGTCGGCTACGGTATCGGCGCTAGGGCCGCCAGCACCCGAACCATACTTTATCGCCACAAATCGCCTCCCGCCGCCAAGCCGCTACACACGCCAAAATAGTGAGCCAAATGGCTTTTGCCATCAGAAAATAGTTGAAGCGCCATCGAAAGGGCGTCTCGAACGGATGATCCTGCGCGCAACAGAGCCCGTGCCAGCACTCTCGCCCTGGTAAGTCACTGAACTTACCGCCGGTGGGCTGCCACCGGGACCATGCGCAAATTAAGCGCGCGCGGTCGGCGACATGCCAAACTCCGTAGAAGCGAGGGTTTCGCGCGAGGCCACAAGGGCCATCAGCTTTAGAACGCTTTTCTCGCCAATTCTGTTCAAGTGCGGCCGTTAAGATTAAAGCGCCGCCGCGCTCGGACGGGCAAAAGGACTTCTTTTTGGTTGCCGCCCCCCCCGAGTAGATCGACCTCGTGCGGCAACCCGTAGTGTGAATAGCCGGGAAAACGGCTTTCCAGCTGCCCTAACATTAGAAGCTGCCCTAATCTTCCGCGCGGCCCGAATCAAACGGCAGGCCTGATTGCGCTGCGACCGGCCATATTTTTTGCGACAAAAAAGCTATCATGACACCTTTACAAACGACATACGACTACATTGCTTACATCGATGAATCGGGGGATGACGGCCTAAGAGCTGTAAAGCCCTGCACCTTCCCTGGATCGAGCGAGTGGCTCATCCTTTCGGCGGTGGTGATCAGAGCCAGCAACGAGTCCAAGGTCGCGGGCTGGGTCAGAGATATTCGTGCAGGTTTCAGAAGTAGGCAGGCAAAGGCCCTTCACTTCGCGGATCTGTCTCCAGCTAACAAGGCACAAGTCTGCCAGTTCATAGCTGGGTTGGACTTGCGTTGTTTCGTCGTCGCATCGAACAAAAAGAACATGGAGGGATATAAGAACCCTGACGCCGAGAAGATTCCATCGCAATGCTGGTTCTACTGCTGGATGACCAGGGTGCTGCTGGAGCGCGTCACGCGTTTCGTCTTACAACGGTCGCTGACCGACCATGGCGAACCTAGGCGTCTGCGCATCGAGTACAGCGCAAGAGGTGGCCTCCGATACGACCAAATGCATGCGTACTACGAGTGGCTTCGAATGAAGCGACATAAGCCCTTTCTGCCCTGGGGCAAGCTTTGCTTCGAAGTGATGGATGTAAACCTGCTTCGCGTTTATCCGCACCACGAACGTGAGGGCCTGCAACTAGCTGACACGGTTGCGGCAGCTTTTTTCAAAGCGTGCGACAAACATGATACCGGAGCTTGTGACCCCAGCTTTGCCAAGCTGCTTCAAGACCGAATGGCCCGAGAACCAGACAATCAAGGAGGAAAGATCTCTGGCTTCGGGGTGAAGCTTTTACCCAGCTTCGCTCGAGCCAGGCTAGATAACGACCAAGCGGAAATCTTTAAGCACTATGGCTACCCCTCCCAGTGGTGGGACCCGGCGGCGTTTTCCGATGATCGATAGCCCAGCGTCTTGTCGTGCCAAGCGTACCATTCGGCGCTGCGCGGCATTGCCTCACAACCCCCCGTCCGGAGACCCACGCCGTTGTACGTGATTTGGGAAGGCAGGTCGATTGCATTCGTGACGCCGCCACTTGGGGCGGATGTCTTTTTTCCGCGCGAGGCGCGAGCCCACGTGCGTTTACCCAAGACGCGCGGCATTCGCTAGGCCGCTTGCGTAAACGCACTACGAGGCCGCCTGAAAAAGGCATGCACCTCACAGGTGCTTTGCCAATCGTGGTCGAACTAGAGGGTGGTGGTGACTGCGCGTTAAAAAGTTTAATGGCTTCAAAGCGGCTTTTTGGTCACCACGTTTCTGTAAGCTGTTGAACTTGCTAGCTTGTGCATAAACTGCCGGGCCCACCAATGAGATCAAGCACTTGGCGAAACTGCCGTTTTTGCTGCGGACGGTTTCGCGGACCGGTTGCTCTATTTCGCTTGTCACTGGAGCCAACATGCACCGATCACCGCTCTCGCCTTTGGACGGCGGCGCTTGCAGAGCGATGGAGGGTCTCAACAATGCGAAGCCTGACACCGCTGCCCATCACGCCGATCAGGATTTCAAAGCACAAAACTCGTTCGACGAGAACTCGTCGATGCAAGCAGATTGCTYCTGATTCAGCCCGACAATCTATTGCGCGGCGACGTGTTGCGACACAGGCCACGCAATCCTGATTCGGTTCAGACAGAATTTCCTCAGAATCACCTAAAGCAACCAACCCCGTTCGCCGAATGCAGAAAGATCGACTCCAGGCGGAGCATACCATCCCTCTGAGCCATAACGGGCACCGAGCTTCAGAGCGACTTGCTTGTTGCCATAAGGAATCCGCAGCGGCGTCCTGCTTGAGTTTGCTGACACGGGAGCCGTCGAAGCGGCATCGGCGTTAACTTTTCGTTTTCGAGACCTCTTCGGCGGTGCAGCCTGGGGTGCAGCCGACCCCACCGGCCTATTGGAGGTTTTGCGATTAACGTTGCGGCGTTTTTTACCTCGATTTGTATCGATCCATGCGGACATCGTGACCGAGTTGGTCCTTGCATCATCGGGGATGATGAGACCTTTCCCCTGCGCCAGCTTCTTGGCGTACAACAATTGTGCATGACTTACCAGTTTGGGGTCGAGCTTACCGGCCGCTTCGCCATCTGACTTTTTAGGCGCGTGTTCGCTAAGGAATTTGCGGCAGATCGATATCGAAGTTTTGTAACCGGGCGGTGGTTTGATTCTTTTCTGCCGAACGAGGCTGTCAGCAAAGCGTTTCATCGCAGGCGTCGGCGGAAACGTTCCTGGGCCATTACCACCTGCCCTGCCAAGCAAAGAAGGCAGCCCCGTAGTTGCACCCTCCTTCAGTTTGCTGATAATGCGCTCGGCGACATCGCATACGGCGTCAATCGCGCCGACCATCTCCTGTTTACCCACAACGACATCGTCGAGCAGACATTCAAGTTGCGCCGTCACGCCCGGATCAACCAGCGCCGGATCGGCCTGTTTGAGAACGCCGAACAACGACAGGCCGGTCTCGGTCGGCACAATGTTCTTTCCCTGGGCAATCAGGAAACCCTGCTTCTTAAGCCCACCGATGATCTCGGCTCGGGTCGCAGGCGTGCCAATACCCTTGGCTTCCTTCAAGCGATCCCGCAGAACCTCGTCATCGACAAAACGCCAGGCATTCTGCATCGCCTCGATCAGAGCGCCTTCGTTGTAACGTGGCGGCGGCCGGGTCTCCTTGTTCTCAATTTTTGGATCTTGCAGTTGCGCGGTCTCGCCGTTGCGCAGCGGCGGCAGCAATTGGGCCTCATTGCCGTTTTCGTCGGCGGGTTGCCACTCCGGGAATGCTGCACGCCAACCGAGCTCAATGGGCTGGCGACCGGCTGCGCGAAATTCAAAGCCGTGCACATCGAGCGTTGCGGTTGTCTGCCGGTACCGGAAGTCGGGCATCAGGGCGGCCATATATGCCCGCGCGATCACATCAAAGAGTTTCTTCTCGTCAGACGACAGACGGGGCCAGACCTCCGGAAGTTTTTTGATGGTGTTGACGTTGGGAATGATGGCATGATGGCTCGCCCCCTCCAGCCCCTTGTCGTAGAACGTGCCGTTCGCGCCTCTACGAATTACCGGCGGCTCGGGTACAGGGATCGCGCTGAACGATTGGCCCACCTGCAGTCCGGCAATGATTCGCGGCACGTCCGATATCAAGTTCTGCGGCAGATAGCGAACCTCGGCGCGAGGATAGGTGATAATCTTCTTGCCCTGGCCGTCATACAGCTCCTGAGCCACTTCGAGCGTTTTGCTGGCTGACCAGCCGAAACGCGATCCGCAGAGTTTCTGTAACGACGGCAAATCATGCAGCTTGGGTGGCGCTTGCCGCTTACCCTCGACGCGCACGGCAAGTGCGCCCTCGAAGCCTTCAGCCGCTTTGACTACGTCCTGGGCAATTTCGCGCTTAACAATTCGGTCCTGCGGCGCGTGGCGCATCTGGAATTGCCCGCCCGCAACTTTCGCGGTGGCTACAATTTCGAAATAGGCAAGCGGCACGAAATTCCGGATTTCCAACTCGCGCTTGCATACAATTGCTAATGTCGGCGTCTTTACGCGACCAACCCCGATCACTCTTCGCGCGCCCTGTCCCAGGATGACGGTTGCGGTGCGAGTGAGTGACAGGTTGTAAATCTGATCGGCCTGTCGGCGCGCAACGGCAGCGGCGTAAAGGCGGGCATATTCGATATTTGGTTTTGCGCGACCGAATGCCTCGCGGATGGTCTGCGAATCCTGCGCGGTGAACAGCACCCGCATCACCTGACCGCGATACCCGTAATGCTCAAGAATTTCCTGACCGATTAGCTGACCCTCGCGGTCACAATCGGTTGCTAGCCACACTCGTTTCGCGGTGCGTAACGCCTCGCGAATAGCCTTGAGCTTAGCGGCCTTGTTGCCACCTTCTGCCGGGCGCGTTCCGTAAAGACCTTCAGGCCGCAGAAGTATAGGCGACCATCGCTTCCAGGCCGGAACAACGTCCTCCGGTTCGAGGAGATCGAACAAATGGCCCTCTGCTGGAAGAACATCACCGTAGCGAGAACCAATTGCGGCGCGGACATCTTTGGCCTGGCTGGTTTTCTCCGTGATGACGATCTGATCTGCCAGAGCGGCGCGTGGATCAGCTAGGACTGCATCCCATGATTCACTCGGCGACGAATCGTTTGGTGCCGGATTATCTGGCCTATCGATATCTCGCCGAGGAGCAGCCTCCCGCGCCAGCTTTTCCATCTGCTTCGCGGAGGGCATTCGCCAGCTTGCGGGTCGCTCATTCGTCATGGTCAGGCCAGATTGACAAAAGAACATATAGAGAACATTATTCGCCGGTGAGGTCAAGCGGTTGGAGTCAGGCCGTGGCTGAAGTCACCTATTTTGTCGCGCTGCCGTTCGTCGCCGCCGATGACGGGCTGCTGGCGAGCCAACGGAATGCTTCAATCCAAACGCCGCTGTAATGCGCGCTGAGGCGCTATCCCGCAAAGAAGGTCACGTCGGCGCAGTCGCCTTTAGCCGCACTGGTGACCCTGCTACCGGCGATTTCGGCGATGCCAAGGTGATCAGAAAATTCGGCCACGTCCCCGATGATTTGAGTGCGCTATGAATCTTCAATTCATCTGCGCTGAGATCGAAAGGCTGYGCCTCTATGTTCGTAGGCAGCAGAAAGAGGTCTTCACGCTTCAACGTTCCGGCATTGGGACTGCGTCGGCAGGATTTGTTGCTGGCATGGATGCAAGCTTCTGTGGACGCGCTGTGCATAGCGCGAGACAAATTGGTTCGCGAGCAGCGCATCGTGCAACTCTGCACGAACGAATGCGGTGTGATTCACTAAAGTAACAATTGATCGGAGGGGAGCTATCGTGGCGAACGAGGAAACCGGGTTCGGTACCATCAAATGCCCGGGGTGTGGCGAGGCGATTCCGATCAGCGAAGCCATTCATCACCAAATTGCCGAACGAACGCGCCAGGAATTTAAGGCCGAAGCGTTGGAAACAAAAAGGCTGCTTGCCGCAAGAGAACGCGAACTGGATAAAAAGGCGGCTGCTTTTGATCAGACGATTTCTGACCGGCTTGCTGCCGAACGAGCCAATCTATCGAAAGAGATCGAAGCACAATTGAGGTCCGGACTTTCAACAGAGATTGCAGACCTTAAGCGGCAAGCAGACGAACGGAGCGAACGGCTTGCACAAGCACAGATAGTCGAGCTTGAACTCCGTACCGAGAAGCGAAACCTAGAGGAGCGAGAAAAGGCGCGCGATCTCGAAATGGCGAGAAAGCTGGACGAAGAGCGAGTCCGGCTTCAGCTAGAAATTTCGACACGTCTCGAAGAAGAACATACGCGGCAGGTGGCTGAGAAAGATAAGCGCCTTTCAGATGCAATGAAGGCTAACGATGAGCTTCGGCGCAAACTGCAGCAGGGCTCACAACAGCTTCAGGGAGAGGTACTCGAACTCGCTCTAGAAGACCAGATTTCTCAAACGTTCCCATCGGATCTGATTCAGCCCGTACCAAAGGGTATCAATGGTGCGGACATAATACAGCGTGTTCAAAATCGGAGCGGTGACCTTGCTGGCTCCATCATTTGGGAATCAAAAAGGACGAAGGCATGGAGTGATGGCTGGATACAAAAGATCAAGGACGACCAGCGACAGGCCAAAGCCGACATTGCCATCATGGTGAGTGACGCACTGCCAAAGGATTGTAGTCACTTTAAACAGGTTGGTGGAATTTGGGTAACTCACCCCAGGTGCGCGATTCATCTCGCGACTGCCCTCCGGCTGCTATTGCTTGAAGTCGCCTCGGCGAAACGAGCGGCGATGGGGAAAAACGAAAAGATGGAAATTCTATACGCCTACCTGTCGGGTATTGAATTTCGCCAACGCGTTGACGCCATTGTCGAAGCGTTCGTGACCATGCAGGAAGATTTGCAAGAAGAGCGTCGATCAGCCGAGCGGCGCTGGGCAAAACGCGAAAAAACAATTCAGAGGGTAATTTCCAATACTTCTGGCATGTATGGCGATTTGCAAGGGCTGGTCGGATCATCGTTAGCAACAATTCCGGCTCTTACTTCGGGTGATTGATAGAAAGCCTGTTGGGTTGGGGCTTCGGGCCTCAGAAATCTTCCGCGGACACGCGACCTCAAATATAGGGGTCCAGGTCACTCACTCTAATGCGAAACCCTCCCTCCGAGTTGCCCTGTTGCTTGCTTTTGCTATGCTCCCAATCGCGCTGGCAGAAGGCGCCGCACTTAGCCGGATAGACAGCATCACTAAATCGGCACGCGACATGATGCCAGCCATGCCCGAGATGCCGTCCCTCTCGCTGCCGTCATTGCGGGCCGCGGTATCGGGCGCGAGGACAGCGGGACCTTGAAGCCCCCGGGCTGGAAGCCGAAGTGACGTGTTGCACTTGGCAAACTACGGCGGCTGGTTTCTCTTGGATGGAAGTGGGCG
This sequence comes from Bradyrhizobium sp. 2TAF36, assembly GCF_052114925.1. Lineage (NCBI taxonomy): Bacteria > Pseudomonadati > Pseudomonadota > Alphaproteobacteria > Hyphomicrobiales > Nitrobacteraceae > Bradyrhizobium > Bradyrhizobium sp. 2TAF36. The sequence goes on from NZ_JBFRFR010000074.1 coordinate 49,745, forward strand.
CGCCGCGACCATGGAATCCAGGGACAACAATGCGAGCAAATTATTCGAACGTTTGATGGCCCTTGAGGCAATCGATACTCGGAAATTCGGCAAGCCATGGACCGCATAGGTGTTCTTGTTGACCTTTCCGGCGATCTCCGCCGGGAGGCCTCCGTATGCTAATGATCCTTGATCGGTGGCGAGATGAGTGGAAGCAATAGCGAGATTGCACCAAAAACAATCCGACCCCGAGGCTTTACCGAATGCATAGCAAACATCCCGGCACCGAATATTGAGCATTTTTAATACCATATGGACTGCTGCGGACCAGCGGTTCTTTTGCATCATCTGATATGATGCGAAAGAAGCATTGACGACGACGGAACCGTCACGTACCTTTGCATCATTGTCGATGATGCAGAGAAAAGATGCGATTACGAGACAGCGCACAAATCAAGCCGGGATACCCGTTTCGCGAGGCGATTGAGCCGACGCCGAATGGTCGTGTGGCAGTTGTGCACATCCGCGACGCCAACACTGATAAAGGCATCGATTGGCCCGCTCTGGTGCGAACGGAATTGCACGGACGGAAAGATCCCGACTGGCTGCAGAATGGCGACATCCTCTTCGCCGCGCGTGGCAATCGTAATTTCGCTGTGTGTGTTGGGGAGYCGCCCCTCAAAGCCGTTTGCTCCCCTCACTTCTTTCTCGTGCGAGTCAACCGGGATAGCCCCRCCACCCCCGAGTTTCTTGCTTGGCTCGTCAATCAACCCGAAGCCCAGAAATACTTCGCGCAAGCTGCCGAGGGGACCTTCATTACTAGCATCAGACGCCAGGTGCTCGAAGATATGCCCCTGCGCTTACCAAGCATCGCCACTCAGAAAGCGATCATTCAACTGCATAAGGCGGCACTTCGCGAGAAGGAGTTGCATGAACAGCTGATCCTCAATCGCCAGCAAGAGCTCAATATCATCTCAAAGCAAATTTTGAACTAGGAAGGAAATACGCAGCCATGTCCGAGAAAGTTGACCAAACAAAAATCAATCAATCCGTTTGGGAGGCCTGCGACACCTTTCGGGGTGTCGTCGATCCAAGCATCTACAAAGATTACGTCCTAACGATGCTCTTCCTGAAATACATCTCCGATGTCTGGCAGGATCATTACGAGGAATACAAAAAGAAATTCGGCGATAAGCCCGAACTGATAACAGAGATGATGAAGAACGAACGTTTCGTTCTTCCGAAGGATGCAAGCTTTTACGCACTTTACGAGAAGCGCTTCGAGGCCGGAAACGGCGAACGCATCGATAAGGCGCTCCATGCCATCGAGGAAGCGAACATTCATAAACTGCAAGATGTCTTTCAGGATATTAGCTTCAATAGCACCCGGCTTGGTGACGAGGCCCAGAAAAACGACATCCTTCGTCATATCCTGGAAGATTTCGCCAAGCCTGCACTCGATCTGCGCCCAAGCCGCGTTGGGAAACTGGATATCATTGGCAACGCATATGAGTTCTTGATCAAGAACTTTGCTGCCACAGGCGGCAAGAAAGCTGGAGAGTTCTACACTCCGCCGGAAGTGTCCGAGCTGATCGCAGAGATTGTCGAACCGCAAGAAGGCGATGACATTTGTGACCCTGCTTGCGGGTCGGGTTCCCTCCTAATGAAGTGCGGGCGACAGGTGCAGCAAAAGTTCGGAGGCTCTCACAAATATGCGCTCTATGGCCAGGAGGCGATTGGCAGCACTTGGGCGTTAGCGAAGATGAACATGTTTCTGCACGGCGAGGACAATCACCGTGTCGAATGGGGCGACACAATCAGAAATCCCAAGCTGCTGGACGGCGAGAGCAGCTTGCGTCACTTCGATATCGTGGTCGCCAATCCCCCATTCAGCCT
>NZ_JBFRFR010000075.1:0-39879 GCF_052114925.1 Bradyrhizobium sp. 2TAF36
GGTCGCATCGATCGACTTGACCAATGGCCAACCTGTCAGTGATGTGTCCGAACAGGTGTCAGCCATGTCTCCGGACTAAACAGAAGGCGGGGCATCCAGTAACCCGTGTCAGCAGTCGGTTCCTACAATGCCCGCCACGGAGTACTGGATCATCCGCCTTCGCGGATGATGACAGGGGTGGGGCGCCATCGCCGCGCGGCTCGCATCAGCCCTCGAACGCGTCGATCGACGCCTTGCTGCCGCGCGAGACCAGCGTCTCGTCCGCCGCAGGCGACGRCTCGCCCTTATCGCGAAAGYGGTTGGTGATGGGATAGCGGCGGTCGCGGCCGAAATTCCGGGCCGTCACCTTCACGCCCGGTGCGGCCTGGCGGCGCTTGTATTCGGCGACGTTGAGCAGATGATCGATGCGGGCGACCGTCTCGCGGTCGAAGCCGGCGGCGATGATCTTGTCGAGCGGCTCCTCGCGCTCGATCAGACGCTCCAGGATGCCATCGAGCACGTCGTAAGGCGGCAGCGAGTCCTGGTCGGTCTGGTTCTCGCGCAGCTCCGCCGTCGGCGGACGCGTGATGATATCGGGCGGAATGACCTCGCCCGCGGGCCCGAGCGCGCCGTCGGGCTTCCAGTGGTTGCGCAGCGCGGCCAGCCGAAACACCTGCGTCTTGTAGATATCCTTGATCGGATTGAAGCCGCCGTTCATGTCGCCATAGAGCGTGGCGTAGCCGACCGACATTTCCGACTTGTTGCCGGTCGTCACCACCATCAGCCCGGTCTTGTTGGAGATCGCCATCAGCAGCGTGCCGCGGGTGCGGGCCTGCAGGTTTTCCTCGGTGATATCGGGCGGCAGGTTCTTAAAGATGCCGGACAGGATGGTCTCGAAGCCGGTCACGGCTTCAGCGATCGGCAGCACCTCGTAGCGGATTCCGAGATGCCCGGCGAGTTCGCCCGCGTCCGCGATCGAGCTCGCCGCGGTGTAGCGATAAGGCAGCATCACGCCATGCACCTGGTCGGCACTGAGCGCATCGACCGCAATCGCCGCGCAGAGAGCGGAGTCGATGCCGCCGGAGATGCCGAGCAGCACGCCGGGAAAGCCGTTCTTGGCGACGTAGTCGCGCAAGCCCAGCACGCAGGCCGCATAGTCGGCGCGGTCGCCCTCGGGCTGCGCGGCAATCGGCCCCGCGCAGCGCCAATCCTCGCCGTTCCTGGTGAAGCGCAATGTGGTGACGCTCTCTTCGAACGCCGGCAATTGCGCCGCAAGCGAGAGATCGCCGTTGAGCGCGAAGGAACCGCCGTCGAACACCAGCTCGTCCTGGCCGCAAACCTGGTTGAGATAGACCAGCGGCAGGCCGCTCTCGGTGACACGCGCCACGGCGACCGACAGGCGCACGTCGCTCTTGTCGCGGGCATAGGGCGAGCCGTTCGGCACCAGGATGATCTCGGCGCCGGTCTCGGCCAGCGTCTCGACCACGTTCTCGTAATCCTCGGACTCCTCCAGCCAGATGTCCTCGCAGATCGGCACGCCGATGCGCACGCCGCGCACGGTCACGGGACCTGCGGCAGGGCCGCGCGAAAACAGCCGCTTCTCGTCGAACACGCCGTAATTCGGCAGATTGCACTTGAAGCGCAAGGCGGCGATTTTTCCGCCATCGAGCAGCGCGCAGGCATTATGGAGCCTGCCGTCCTCGATCCAGGGCGTGCCGACCAGCACCGCCGGGCCGCCATCCGCAGTCTCGCGCGCGAGCGCCTCGATCGCGGCGCGGCAGGTGTCCTGGAACGCCGGCTTCTGTACCAGATCTTCCGGCGGGTAGCCGGCGATGAACAATTCCGGAAACAGCACGAGATCGGCGCCGTCGGACCTGGCTTGCGCGCGCGCCGCACGCACCTTCGCGGCATTGCCCTCGATGTCGCCCATGGTCGGATTGAGCTGGGCGAGCGTGACCGCGAATACGTTGAGACGTTCGGTCATGGCCGCCGCACTCCGCTTCAGAGGAACCCCAATCGCTCGACGATGGCGATGATCCAGAATGCGCCGGCCATCAGCAGCGCAACGCCGACCGCGGCCGAGCCCATGTCCTTGACGCGGCCGATCTGCTTGTCGTGATCCATGGTCAGCCGGTCGGCAAGCTTCTCGATCGCGGTGTTGAGCAGCTCGACCGTCAGCACGAACGCGACCGAACAGACCAGCTCGACCGCCCGCAGCGCCGTCGCGGCGACGAACCACGCCAGCGGCACCGACAGGATGAGCGCAAAAATCTCCTCGCGAACGGCCTGCTCCGACCGGAACGCGAAGGCCAGACCGTTGCGTGAATTGATCGTCGCCTTCCAGATCCGCAGCAAGGTGTTAGAGCCCCGCGGCGACCGGCATCGGCCTGGCCTTGCCGGCGCGTTCCTGCTTGAGGAGCTCCGCGACCAGGAAAGCCATGTCGATCGATTGCTCGGCATTGAGGCGGGGATCGCAGACCGTGTGGTAGCGGTCGTTGAGATCCTCGTCGGTGATCGCGCGGGCGCCGCCGATACACTCGGTGACGTCCTGGCCGGTCATCTCCAGATGCACGCCGCCGGCGTGCGTGCCCTCCGCCGCGTGGATGGTGAAGAACGACTTCACCTCCGACAGGACGCGGTCGAACGGGCGTGTCTTGTAGCCTGACGTGGAGGTGATGGTGTTGCCGTGCATGGGATCGCACGACCAGACCACAACCCTGCCCTCACGCTTCACGGCGCGGATCAGTCCCGGCAGATGGTCGGCAACCTTGTCGGAGCCGAAGCGGTTGATCAGCGTCAGCCGGCCCGGCTCGTTGTCGGGGTTGAGCACGTCGATCAGCTTCAAGAGCTCGTCGGGCTTGAGCGACGGGCCGCACTTCAGGCCGATCGGGTTCTTGATGCCGCGGAAATATTCGACATGGCCGTGATCGAGCTGACGGGTGCGGTCGCCGATCCAGATCATGTGGCCCGAGGTCGCGTACCAGTCGCCGGTGGTGGAATCGACGCGGGTCATGGCCTGCTCGTAGCCGAGCAGCAGTGCCTCGTGGCTGGTGTAGAAATCGGTCGCGCGCAGCTCCGGATGGCTCTCGAGGTCGAGGCCGCAGGCCTGCATGAAGTTGAGCGCGTCGGAGATACGGTCAGCCAGCTCCTTGTAGCGGCGGGACTGCGGCGAGTCCTTCAGGAAGCCGAGCATCCATTGATGCACGCTGCCGAGATTGGCAAAGCCGCCGGTCGCGAACGCCCGCAGCAGGTTCAGCGTCGCAGCCGACTGGCGATAGGCCATCAGCTGGCGCTGCGGATCCGGCACGCGCGCTTCCTTGGTGAAGGCGATGTCGTTGACGATGTCGCCGCGATAGCTCGGCAGCTCGACGCCATCAATCTTCTCGGTCGGCGACGACCGCGGTTTTGCGAACTGGCCGGCAATGCGGCCAACCTTCACCACCGGCACCGCGCCGGCATAGGTCAGCACCACCGCCATCTGCAGCAGCACCCGGAAGAAATCGCGGATGTTGTTGGCGCCGTGCTCGGCAAAGCTCTCGGCGCAATCGCCGCCCTGGAGCAGGAAGGCCTCGCCGGCCGCAACGCGCCCCAGCGCCTTCTTCAGATTGCGCGCCTCGCCCGCGAACACCAGCGGCGGAAAGGTCGCAAGCTGCGCCTCGACGTCGGCCAAGGCCTTGGCGTCGGGATAATCGGGCACCTGTAGCACCGGCTTGCTGCGCCAGGACTCGGGCGTCCACCGCTCGGACATCGCAATCTCTCCGTGAAGTAAAAAAGCACAACCTGATCTGTGGGTTGCGAGGGCCGCCTTATACACAGCCCGGTCCCCGGCCGCCAGTTGTAAATCCATTTCGCACTGCAAACCCTTGCGGGGAAAGCCGAATTCGCATTTGCTGAGGGCTGGCAAGGAAACCGGCAGGACATCGGCTGCCCATGGACGCGGCGCGCGACGACGTTTTCATCGACGAGATCACCTTCCCGGCGACGGACGGGTATCCGCTGGCAGGCACCCTGTTCCTGCCGCGCGGCACCAAACGCCATGCCGTGCTGATCAACTCCGCCACCGCCGTCCCGCGAAAGATCTATCGCGGCTTTGCCTCCGACCTCGCCCATCGCGGCTGCGCGGTCCTGACCTACGATTATCGCGGCATCGGCGATTCCCGGCAGCCGGCGATGGTCGGCTACAACCAGCCGAAATCGCTGGTCGGATTCAAGGCCTCGATGTCGGACTGGGCCGCGCAGGACGTCACCGCTGCGGTGCGCTGGATGCGCGAGCGCTACACCACCCTGCCGCTCGCCTATGTCGGCCACTCCTTCGGCGGCCAGGCGCTCGGGCTGATCGAAAACAACAGCGACATCTCGCGCGCCGCCTTCGTGGCCTCGCAGGCCGCGACCTGGCAGCTGATGGCGTCGCCGGAGAAATATCGCGTCTACGCCTTCATGAATTTCGTCGGCGTACCGCTCGTCCACGCGCTCGGCTACGCCCCGGCCTGGGCCGGCATCGGCGAGGATCTGCCCAAGGGCGTCTTCCTGCAATGGGCCGACTGGGTCTCCAGCCCGCGCTATCTGTTCGACTCCAAATTGCCGGCGCTGGAGAACTTCGCAAAGTTCAAGGGCGAGCTGCGCGCGCTCTGCTTCTCCGACGATCCCTGGGCGACGCGGCCCGCGGTCGAGCTGCTCGCGAGCGGCTTCTCCGCGATCAAGCCGGAGGTGCTGACGGTGAAGCCGTCCGACGTCGGCGCCAAGGCGATCGGCCATTTCGGCTTCTTCCGCCCCGAGCACCGCGACACGCTGTGGCGCGGCGTGGCGGAATGGATCCAGGGGGAGTGATATTACGCGGCCGCCGCGGGCAGCTTGATGACGATCCGTAATCCGCTTCGTTCGCCCTCCGTGATGTTCGCAGCGTCGATCGATCCCCCAAGCCGATCGACAATCCGCTTGACGATCGAGAGGCCCAGACCGACGCCCTCGCCTTCCGGCCGCTGCCCACGGAAAAACGGCTCGAATATCCGGCCTATCTCGTCGGGGGACACGCCTGGTCCATTGTCCTCGATCCGAAGCACAGCCATGGCGCCGTCCCGGTAAATCGCCACATCGATCCTGCCGCCCGCCGGCGTGAAACGGAGCGCGTTGTCGAGAAGATTGCGGATCATGGCTGCGAGCATGACCGGCTCGCCGCGCACCGGAACAGACTCGGCCCGTTCGAAACCAAGATCGACGCCGCGGCTGATCGCCTCCCGCAAGAGATCGGCGATGACGCTCTTCGCCGCGTGATCGAGCTCCACAACCTCCCATTGCCCGCAATCGGTGGGCGCAGCGTCGTGTCGCGCCAGCGCAAGCAACTGCTCCAGAAGATGCTTGCTGCGACTCATGCCCTGCCGAAGCGCCGCAAGGCGCTCGCGCGCGGCCGGTGGCAGTTCGACGTGATCGAGATTCTCAGCCTGTACGCTCAACGCCGTCAGCGGTGTGCGCAGTTCGTGCGCGGCGTCCGCGATAAACCTTCGCTGCTGCCCTATCATCTCGTGCATGCGCTGCAACAGGCCGTTGATGGAAGACRCGAACGGATTCAGTTCGCTTGGGAGGTCGCGAAGCGGCAAGGCCGTCATGTCATCCGCACGCCGTGCGTTGAGTTCGTCCGCCAGCCGGACCATGGGTCGAAGCGATCCGGCAATGACAAAGGCGATCACCAGCATCAGGCAAGGGATCAGCGCGGCGATCGGAAGCACGGTGCGGAGCGCCATGTCACTTGCGATCTCATCCCTGACCCCCGTGCTCTGGGCCACGGCAAACCGGCTGCCGTCGGATCGCGTCCTCAGCACCACCCGGACCGGTTTTCCCTGTCGCGTTGCATCGCGCATCCCATCCTGAAGCCGCCACAACTGGCGCTCCTCGGGTGTGCCTTGCGGCGCCCTGCCCAGCTCCATCAGCCAGACTTCGGAATTCTCATCGACCCCATGGAGGTCCTGAGCTCCGGTGAAGCCACCGCTCTGAACGAGGCCCGCGATCTGGATCAGCACGGAGTCCTGCGTCTCGATCGCCTCATCGAATGCCCACCGGTGTGCGAAGACGCCTCCGATGAGCCCGGTCACCAGCACGATCGTCGTCAAGCTGATGAACAGCCGGCCGCGCAGCGAGTTGATCATGGCGCGCGATCCACCATCCATCCCATCCCGCGCACGTTACGGATCGCCTCCGTGCCGAGCTTCTTGCGGATGGTGTGGATCAGGAATTCGACCGCGTTGCTTTCGACCTCCTCGTTCCAGCCGTAAAGCTGCCGCTCGAGCTCGCTCCGCGACAGGATGGTGCCGGGGCGCGTCAACAAAGCCTGGAGCAGCGCGAACTCGCGCGCGGTCAGGAGGGCCGTTTGGCCAGACAGCGAAGCCTCGCGGGTCGCAGGATCGAGACTGAGCTTGCCGTTGCCAAGCACAGCGGGCGCACCGCTGCCTTCGCGGCGAAGCACCGCCCGCATCCGCGCCAGCAATTCGCGTATCTCGAACGGCTTGACCAGATAATCGTCAGCGCCGAGATCGAGGCCTTCGATCCTGTGATCGACGCCATCCCGCGCGGTGACGATAATGACCGGGCACCTGCAGCCATTCGCGCGCAACTGCCGCAGGATATCCCGGCCGTCCGCGTTCGGCAGGCCGAGATCGAGCAGCAGCACCTCGTAAGACTCGGCTGAGGCGGCAACCAGCGCGGACTCGCCGTCTCTCACCCAGTCGACGGCGTAAGCAGCATCCTTCAGCGCCTGTTCGACGGCGGCACCGACCATCCTGTCATCCTCGATCAGTAAAACTCGCAAAGCTCGATCCTCGAAACCGCCGGGCCATCCGGCCGTCAAAATCATGACCGTTCCGACTTAGCGCAGAGTTAGGGAACGCCAGCAGGCCCAAAATGCGGCGAAGGCCGCCCCGCATTGAGAATTCTCGTCCCTAAGCCCGGCCTAAGTCGCCTGCGCGACGGTCTCGCATCGCTTCGGCTTTGGGAGATTTGGGCGTGTCGCAATATTCAGGTTTTGGCGCAAGACGGATGCTGAACAAGGTTCCGGAGGTCACGGCGATCTTCTGGGCCATCAAGATTCTCTCGACCACGGTTGGCGAGACCAGCGCCGACTATCTCGCGGTGCATGTCGGCCTCGGCGCCAGCCTGACCGCGATCTGCATGAGCAGCCTGCTGGTCGCTGCCCTGCTGCTGCAACTGAACCGCCGCGTCTACGTGCCCTGGATCTACTGGCTGACCGTCGTTCTCGTCAGTATCGTCGGCACGCAGCTCACGGATCTCCTGACCGACAAGCTCGAGATCAGCCTCTACATCAGCACAGCGGCGTTCGCTTGCGCGCTCGCCGCGACCTTTGCGGTCTGGTACGGCGTCGAGCGCACGCTATCGATCCACAGCATCGTGACGACGCGGCGCGAGCTGTTTTATTGGACGGCAATCCTGTTCACCTTCGCGCTCGGCACGGCCGCAGGCGATCTTGCCACCGAAGCACTTGGTCTCGGTTTCCAGCTCGGCGTCGCCGCCTTCGGCGTGCTGATCGCGGCGGTGATGATGGCGTATTACTTCGGCGCCAATCCCGTCCTCACCTTCTGGCTTGCCTACATCCTGACCCGCCCGCTTGGCGCCTCGCTCGGCGATCTGCTCTCGCAATCGCGCGAGTACGGCGGCATCGGCCTCGGCACGATCCAGACCAGCATCGCCTTCCTGACCGTGATCGTCGGCCTCGTCGCCTGGGTCTCCTTCGAGGGCGACGGCAGGCGCCGCGCCGATCCGGCGCAATAGCTTCAACCGCGAAATCCCGCTCTCTGCATGAAGCAGGAGCTCCACCAGGAGAAACCACATGATGAAACTGATTTCCGCCGTCGCCGTCTGTCTGCTGACGACCTTCACAGGCGAGCCGCGCATGCATGCGACCCAGCACTTCACCTTCGTGCCGTTCGCAGAAGCCGCGACCGCAAAGCTCGGTGATCTCACGCCGTTCCGGAGCATCGTGGTCGACGTCGCCGCGCTGATCGACAAGGGCGACCTCCCCGCCGCCAAGACAAGAATCAAGGACCTCGAGACCAAATGGGACGAGGCCGAAGCCGGATTGAAGCCGCGCGCGGCAGCCGATTGGCACACCGTCGACAAGGCGATCGACCGCGCGCTGGAGGCGCTGCGCGCGGGCGCGCCGGATGCGGCGAAGTGCAAACAGGCTGTCGCTGACCTGCTCGCGGCCATGGATACCGCCGCGAAATCCTGACGCTTCTGCGCGCCACCATCCCGTCAGCCGCGGATCCCGGTCCGCGGCTGACGCATCAACGAGGACACAATGGAAGATCAGACCAAGAGCAACATCACCAGCGAGAGCAAGGTCCCCGAGGTCACGCTCGGTTTCTGGATCATCAAGATCGCCGCCACCACGCTCGGCGAGACCGGCGGTGACACCGTCACCATGACGCTGAACTGGGGCTATCTGGCCGGGACTTGCCTGTTCCTCGCGGCCATGATCGTCCTGGTCGCGGCGCAGGTCCGCGCGCGCAAATTCAATCCGGCACTGTATTGGGCCACCATCGTCGCATCGACCACCTTCGGCACCACGATGGCTGACTTCGCCGACCGGTCGCTTGGCATCGGCTATACCGGCGGCTCGACGCTGCTCCTCACTTGTCTCGTGCTGGTGCTCGGCCTCTGGTATCGCGCCGAGGGAACGATCTCGGTCAACAGCGTCAGCACACCGCGCGTTGAGGCCTTCTATTGGGGCGCGATCACCTTTTCGCAAACACTGGGTACTGCGCTCGGCGACTGGATCGCGGATACCGGCGATATGGGCTATCGCGGCGGCGCATTGATCTTCGCGGCCGGACTCGCCGTTATCGCAGCACTTTACTTCTGGACCCGCGTCTCACGCGTCACGCTGTTCTGGACCGCCTTCATCTTGACGCGTCCGCTGGGTGCGACCGTCGGCGACTTTCTCGACAAGCCGCTCGACCACGGCGGGCTGGCGCTGAGCCGGCCGCTGGCCTCGGTCGTGATCGCAGCCTTTATGCTGGTGTGCCTGCTGCTGATTCCGCAACGCGCGGGGCAGCATCCCGGCGACGCCCCAGCGACGGAGCAAGCCTGAATGGCCGAACGTTAGCGGATGATCGTCGTCAGAGACGAGTAGCGCCGGTTCGRCTTGGTCTCGCCCGGCGCAAACTGCGCGAAGGCCTCGCTGACGCGGACCGCCGGCGGCGTGTCGCTGGCGAAGCGGAATTCCTTCGGCCGCGGCGCGTAGAAACTGGCGCTGTAATAGGCGTCGTCGAAACGCGCCTCGCCGACGCCGAACAATGCGTCGCAGACGAACAGGAGCGCGTAGACTCCCGCAACCGCCGCAACGATCTCCCTGAGAACAGACATGTCGATGCCCCAACCTTTTGCAGGCAGGAAGCACGCCGGTTCCAAAGCCGAGGTTTAAGGCAGCGGCCTTCTTGTCCGCAGGGTTTGCCGCCGCTGAGCGGAATGCAGACAATTTTATCGATGTCGAAAAGAGAGCCCGCCTGACCGGACGATCAGGCGGGCCCAGGATTGGCCGATCGGGAGGTTATCAGACGGCCAGATTCATCCAGACAGCCTTGGGCTCGGTGAAATTGTCGAGCGCGGCGGTGCCGTGCTCACGGCCGAGGCCGGAGTCGCGCTCGCCGCCCCAGGGCAGGCGCACGTCGGTGTAGCCATAGGTGTTCATCCAGACCGTGCCCGCACGCGCCCGCTTGGCGAAGCGCTGGAGCTTGCCGATGTCGCGGCTCCAGACGCCGGCGGCGAGGCTGTAGGCCGTGCCGTTGGCGATCCTGAGCGCATCGGCCTCGTCCTTGAACTTGATGACGCTGACGACGGGGCCAAAAATCTCCTCCTGCGAGATCCGCATCTCGTGTGCGACGCCTGCGAACACCGCGGGGCTGATGAAATAGCCGCGATCGCCGACCTTCTCGCCGCCGGTGACGAGGGTCGCGCCCTCCTTCTGGCCGATGTCGACATAGTCGAGGATCGACTTCATCTGCTTCTCGGAGATGACGGGGCCAAGCACCGTCTTGCGATCGAGCGGATCGCCGATCCTGAGCGACTTTGCGCGCGCCGCGAGACGCTCGACGACTTCGTCGTACGCCTTCTCCTGCACCAGCACGCGGGAGCCGGCCGAGCACACCTGGCCGGCATTGAAGAAGATGCCTGAGGCCGCAGCCTTGGACGCCGCTTCGAGATCGGCATCGTCAAAGATGACGTTGGCCGACTTGCCGCCGAGCTCGAGCGAGACGCGCTTGAAGTTGCTGGCCGCGCCCTTCATGATTCCGCGGCCGACGCCGGGCGAGCCGGTGAAGGTCACCTTGTCCACGTCAGGGTGATTGACCAGCGCGTCGCCGACGACCCGGCCCGGACCGGTGACGACGTTGAAGACGCCCGCCGGCAGGCCCGCTTCGAGCGCGAGCTCGGCGATGCGCAGCGCCGACAGCGAGGTCAGCTCGGCCGGCTTCATCACGATGGTGCAGCCGCAGGCCAGCGCCGGCGCGAGCTTCCACATGCCGATCATCAGCGGGAAATTCCACGGCACGATCGCCGCGACCACGCCGACCGGCTCGCGCACTGTATAAGTCAATGCATCGTCACGTACCGGCACGACGTCGCCGCTGATCTTGTCGGCCCAGCCGGCGTAGTAGATCAGCGTGTCGACCGCGGCCGGAAAATCCTGGCGCGTCGTCGCGGAGATCGGCTTGCCGGCATCGATCGACTCGAGCTCGATGATTTCTTCGGCGTGTGCCTTAAGCAGATCCGCCCAGCGCAGCAGGATCTGGCCGCGCTCCGAGGCGCGCATCGTACGCCACGGACCTTCGAATGCCCGGCGCGCGGCTGCCACGGCGTGCTCGACATCGGCCTCGCCGCCTTCGGCGACGACGGCGATGACCTGCCCTGTGGCCGGGTTGAGGGATTTGAAGGTACGGCCGGAGCTCGCGGGGACGCGGCGGCCGTCGATGAGCAGATGCTGCGGCCGGGACATGAATTCGGTCGCCGGAGAGTGCGCAAAGTCATATGCAACAGACATCATATTTCTCCTGTTCTGGTATACCAGACTAGGCGCCTATTGGCTTGAGTAAATATGATATGGTTTGCAAATGGACGTCCCATATATGAAGCGAAGTTCATAAGGAAGACCCATGCTTCAGATTGAGATCGAGGCTGTCTGGCGGTTTCGCCGGGAAGGCAATCCGCGCACCGTGGTGGTGATGCTCGGCGTGCTCAACGAAATCCGGAAGACCGGGAAGATCACGAGTGCGGCCAGCGATGCGCACCTGTCCTACCGGCACGTCTGGAATCTGATCGAGCAATGGTCGGCTTTCTTCGGAACCCCTCTGGTCGAAACCCAGCGCGGCAGAGGCTCGAAGCTCACGCCGTTCGGCGAGCGGCTGGTGTGGGCCGGCGAGCGCATGCAGGCCCGGCTCGGGCCACAGCTCGAAAATCTGGCGCAGGAGCTGGCGAGCGAGATAAAGCCGTTCCTCGAACAGCGCCCTTCGGTGATCCGCGTTCATGCCAGCCACGGCTTTGCCGTGGCAAAATTGCGTGAATTCCTCGATCGCGAGCCCGGCATCGGCGTCGATTTGCGCTATGTCAGCAACCAGCATTCGCTGGTCGCGCTGGCGCAAGGCGCCTGCGACCTCTCCGGCCTGCATCTGCCGCACGGCGCGCTGCGCGCGCAAGGCATCAAGGCTGCGCGCGAATGGCTGGACCCGCGCGAGGATCGCATCATCAGTTTCGTCACGCGCGAGATGGGGCTGATGGTCGCGCGCGGCAATCCGCTGCGCATCGCTTCGCTTCATGACCTCACCGGGCCAAAAGTCCGCTTCGTCAACCGCGACCATGATTCCGGCACGCGCCTGTTGTTCGACCAGCTGCTTGCCGCGAACGGCATCGACGAGAGCAAGATCAACGGCGCGCAGCAGATCGAGTTCACCCACGCCGCCGTCGCGGCCTATGTCGCGAGCGGCATGGCGGATGCGAGTTTTGGCGTCGAGGCGGCCGCCCGCCACTTCGGCCTCGATTTCATCCGCACCCTCACCGAGGACTATTTCTTCGTCTGCAAGCGTGCCTTCCTCGATACCGGGCCAATGCAGCGCATCCTGGAGATCATGCGCAGCGCCGATTTCCGCGCCGCCGTCGCCACCCTGCCCGGCTACGTGCCGTCGGATACCGGCGATGTCACCGGCGTGAAGGCGTTTCTGGAGATGCACGCCGTGCGGTGATGCTCGGCTCGGCAATGATCTCGCGTCCCGCCGATGGGATGCGCGGCACGGGCACTATCGCCAGCGTCCGACCTTCGTCGGTTCACTCAAGTTGATCGTCAACCATATCTGATCCGGCGCGGCACCTTATTGCCGAGCGCTCGGACTCAGCAGGCAGGCCGCAAGCTCGGTGCGGTTGTGCACGCCGAAGCGTCGGCACAGGTTCGCGACGTGCTCCTTCACGGTCTGATCGGAAATCCCCATCTCGCGGGCGATTTCCTTGTTGGTCTGGCCGCGGCAGACCCGGATGGCGACGTCCGCGGACCGTGGCGGAAGCGATGCCGAGAGCGTCGCCACCGGCGTCGTTGCCGGCTCGGGGACCCGGATTGCAGCAGGATGGGCGTCGATCGCGCCCGCGTTCGTCATGTTGGTCAAAGCGAGCGAGCCGGCCCGACACAGCATCTCCATGCGCTGCCGCGACCGCATCGTGTACGGCGCGTCCGTATCAGTCGTCGCCGTAAACAGCACGCCGACGATCTTCTGCCCGCACCACAACGGGCCGCCCATGTTGTATGCAAAGCCCCACTCGTGCAGCATCTCGAAGGACGGACTGTGCCGCCATTGCTGCGGACCGATCACCGTTTCGCCGTCGACCGCGCGGCCTTGGGTCATGATGCAGTCGAGCACGGGGTCGCGCTTCCAGAAGCCGGCCCTGTAATTGTCGAGCAGGCCGTCTGCGACGTGCCGGCTGTAGACCAGTTCCGGTTCGAGCCCGTCGAGCAAATAGAGGCCGACGGTCGGCGATCCCGTCAATTCCGTGATCGCGGAGCAGCAGGCAATGCCAAGCGAGCGCACCGAGCGGCTCTCGGCGATGGACATCAGCCGATCTGCGAGCTGGCGCTCGGGCAGACCATCCAAATGCTCCTGCTCGGCTCTCACCGCCACTCCTCGCGCGAACGCGCGGTGCCCTCGGACACACGCGCGTCATTGCCGATTGTTATAGGCTTAAAATTTCTGCCTCGCCTGACCTTTGGTCAAGCGAAAAGAAGCGGCAAAACATGGCTCTCCCGGCCCAGCTTTGCGGCAGAGCAGCATGGCCAACACCCCCCATGATGGGGGATTGCGGCTTTAGCCGCCTCATCTCTAGCATCTTGGCCATCGGGATCGCGTAACGACGTTCGCGCGGTTCCGACGGGGACATCGCTACGCCAACGCGAGCCGTTCGTCGCGCGCACCAACAGTCTTTGGCGCGTGTGGGCGGAGTCTTGCCCGCGACCGGCGTCTGTTCCGCCCGACCCAGATCTTCGCGTCCAGCAGCGTTTCGCGAAGAACCAACAGCCCGACGTGGAGACACCGACCATGAGCCCTTCCGTGCAACTCGTCGTAAAGCCTTCCGCGACCCCGACGGTGGCCGAGTTCCATGCGCGCCTCGACGCGCTGCTACCGCTGGTCGAATCCAGGGCCGCGGAGGCCGAGACACAGGGCTATCTGACTGACGACGTGGTAGCGGCGCTGCGCAAGGCCGGCATCTACACCATGCTGTTCCCGAAGGAGGTCGGCGGCGCCGAGCTTCTGCCTTACGACGCCATGACCGTGATCGAGCGGCTCGCTTACGCACACGCCTCCGCCGGCTGGTGCGTCATCGGCAACAACATGGAAGGCACGACGCTCGCCATCTACATCGAGGACGAAGGCATCAAGAAAGTCTTCGCGGGCGGCCCCGACATCACGATTGCCGGCAACGGCGTGCCGCGCGGCTTCGCCCGACCGGTCGATGGCGGTTACATGATCCGTGGCAACTGGGCCTATGGCAGCGGCATTCAGCACGCCGAGTGGGTCCATTCAGGCTGCTTCGTCACCGACGCATCCGGCAAGGACATGGTGTTCGGCCCGAACGGCCAGCCCAAGATCGTGGTCACCCACCATCCGCGGACGACCATCAAGTTGATGGGCAATTGGGACGTGCTCGGCCTGCGCGCGACGGGAAGTTTCGACTACACTTTGAGCGAGGGCGACGAGCTGTTCGTGCCCACGCACATGACCTACGATTTTGACATTGGCGCGCCGCGCCGAGGTGGCGTGCAGGGTACGCTGGGACTGGCGGGCTACAGCGCCTGGGCGCATTCCGCCTGGGCCGTCGGTGTCGGCCGCCGCATGCTCGACGAACTCGTCAARGTGATCGTCCAGCGCCAGGATCCATTCGGCAAGTCGCGCGACAGCGCGAGCTTCAAGTTCCAGTTCGCGCAGGCTGAAGCTCGTTTCCGCGCAGCACGTGCGTTCGTCCACGAAACCTGGAAGGACGTCTCGGAGACTTGCGCCGGCGGTGAAAGTCCGTCGCTGGAGCAGATGACGATGATCAAGTTGTCACTGCGCCATGTCCACGACGTTCTGTCGGATGTCGCCACCTTCGCGCATCGCGCCGCGCGCGGCGCCTCGCTGCACAACACGCCGATGCAGCGGTTCTATCGCGACATCCATTCGGGCACGCAGCACATCCTGATGGCCGACCAGATCGTCGAAGAGTGCGGCCGTGCGCTGCTCGGCCTCCCCGGCCCTGGTGCGCAATGGACGGTCTTCGGGGTGACGGGCTGAGCAAGCGACCAGACACGAGGGCGTCGACGTGAGGACATCCCGCATCGTTGGCTTCTGCGGCAATAGTTGGCGCCCAGCGAAGTCGCGCATGCTGGTGGAAGCCGTCGCTGCCGATCTTCAGGCGCAGCATGGACTGAAGACCACCGTCCTCGATCTTGTCGATGCCGGTTGCGGCATCGCCGGCTTCACCCGGACCGCACTCGATGACAACGCGCGCGCCGTCGTCGAGGCCATCGAACAGGCCGACGGTCTCATGATCGGATGCCCGGTGTTCCAGGGCTCTTATCCCGGATTGTTCAAGCACGTATTCGACTTGATCGAACCCAGCGTGCTGCGCAATCGCCCGGTACTGCTGACCGCGGTCGGCGGCGGCCTGCGCCACTCGCTGGTGGTCGAGCACCAGCTCCGCCCGCTGTTCGGCTTCTTCGAAGCCTGCACCGTTTCGACGGCGATCTACGCCAGCAGCGGCGAGATCGTACCGGGCGAGCCGCTCGCACCAATGACAGCCGCGCGGCTCGCCAACGCCGTCGAACAATTCGCCTCACTTCTCAGCGGTCGCCAGGAAGCCGCCGCATGACTCACCAACGCCCGGCTCTGCCGCCTTCAACCGGAGATGACCATGCTTGATACCGTCAAACCCTCGCCCGATCTCACCGGCTTCTCCCGCGCGGAACATACGATCAACGGCGTGCGGACCGTCGTTCACGGCATCGGCAGCGGCCCGGTGCTGGTGTTCCTGCACGGCACCGGCACCTTCACCGGCTTCGAGATGGCGCGCGATTGGGCGAAGCGGCACACGGTCATCATCCCCTATCATGCGGGCTTTGGCGACTCCGGCGACGCCGAGACGATCGACACCGTCGAGGATCACGTCCTTCACTACATGGATCTGTTCGACAAGCTTGGCCTTGAGCAGTTCGACCTCGCCGGGTTCTCCCTCGGCGGATGGCTTGCCGCGGAGTTCGCGATCCGTCAGCCGCATCGGGTCCGCAAGCTGGTGCTGGTTGCGCCCGCCGGTCTTGTGGTCGGAAGCGCGCCTGCGCCCGGATTGTTCGAGATCGCACCGCAAGAACTGCCAGCCTATCTCGCGCACGATCCGGCCGCGGCACTCCGTTACTTTCCCAAGGCGCCCGATCCGGCCTTCGACGCCCGGCTTGGACGCGAGGTCACGGGCTTTGCCAAGCTGATCCGCAGCGAACCGCAGGGCAATCCCAAGCTCGCGCACTGGCTGCATCGAATCACGATGCCGACGCTGGTGCTGTGGGGGGCCGCAGATCGCTTGCGCCCGACCGCCCAGGCAGATGCCTGGAAAGCAGGGCTCCCCGACGCACGCGTGACGCTGGTGCCGGCGACCGGTCATCTCGTGTTCGAGGAAACGCCGTCTTCTGCACACTACGTCACCGATTTTCTCGCCGATTGATCCGCACACAACAGAGGACACCACCATGATCGAGATGCCTCCGGGCGTGACCCCTGCCAAAGAAGGCTTTGGCAACGTCATCTGGAACATTCTGGGCCAGACCTACACGCTGAAGCAGCATTCCGAGGCGTCGATGGCCTGGCATGCCGTGTTTCCAGATGGCACCTTCGTGCCGCCGCACGTGCATCCGACCCAGGATGAATTCGTCCATGTGCTGAGCGGCCGCTACGACCTCTGGCTCGACGGCAAGGACTTTGTCGCCAAGGCCGGCGACCTCGTCCGCATGCCCAAGGGCATCCCCCACGGCATTTTCAACAAGTCGGGTGAAACCGCCACCAGCCTATTCTGGGTCGCACCGACGCGGTCGCTGAAAGAGCTGTTCGAGCGCATCCACAATCTCCCCGATCCGCAGGAGGTCGTGCGACGTGCCGCCGAACACGAGGTCAACTTCCTGCCGCCGCCCGCCTGAGGCCACGCCGATTCCGTCGACACGCAAACCGCGAGAACCGATGATGACCATGCTGACAACAACTTGGACGTCCATCTCCGAGAACGACCGCCGTCGGATAGCCCGGTGGCAAAAAGGCATGCTGGCGCTCGCCATCCTCTGCGAGATCTTTCTCGCCGCCGACTGGTATGCCTTCGCGGCCGTACTGCCCTTCGTCTCCGAGAGCCTCAAGCTCAATCCCGCCGAGGCCGGGCTTGCGCAAGGCATCTTTGCGCTGACCTACGGTATCGGCATGGTGGTGTGGTCTCCGGTCAGCCGGTCGATGACGGCGCGCAACATGCTGCTGATCGGGCTTGCGGGCACTGGCATCGGCATGGTGCTCCAGGTGTTCGTACAAAGCTACACACAGCTCGTGATGCTCCGGCTCGTGATCGGCTTCTTCGACGCCGGCATCTTCATCGGCAACATGAAGCTGATCTTCGGCTGGTTTCCGCAAAATCGGCGTGGCTCGGTGGTAGGCATCATCCTCGCCGCCTACAGCCTCGCCATCACCATGGATTTCGCGCTCGGCATTCCCCTGACGATTGCGACCGGTTGGCGGACCTTCTTCGCCGTGCTGGCAATCGGCACGCTGCTCGTTGCAGCCGTCGACGCACTCGTCGTCCGCAACGATCCGCGCGAGCTCGGCATCGACGGTTTCACCTGGGGCAACGAAACACCGCAGGAGCACCTTCCGCTCGGCGAGATCTTCCGCTCGAAATGGATCGCGGTCGCCGGCTTCGGCATCGTGGCCTGCACCTTCGCGATCGCCGGCACCGCCACCTGGGTGGTGCCGGCCTTCATCACAGTACAGCACATGCCGCCGGAAGCCGGCGCTGTCATCGGCACCGTCATGGGGTTGTCGCAGGTGCTATTCCTGGTGATTGGCGGCTACATGTCCGATCGGCTCGGCAAGCCCTTCATGATCAAACTCACCGCATGTCTCTCTTTCCTGACCGCGCTGATGTTCCTGTGGAGCGTGGTCACACCGATGTCGTTCTCGATGCTGGTGCTGTTTGCAGCACTCAGCGGTATCGCGCTGCTCGGCGGCGGCGCTATCTTCGCCCTGCTCAGCGAAAAATACTCCGACGCGCTCGCACCGGCCGCGATTGGATACGCCGAGGTATTTGGCATCTTCTCGGCCTTCGTGGCGCCCTGGATGATGGGCGCCATCATCAACGCCTCGGCCGGCTCGTTCACCGGCGCCTTCATTGCTTTCGCGGTGGTCGAGCTCATCATCGTCGGCCTTTTGATGATCCTCGCCCGCGAGGACGTCAGTCAAGGCGCGGTGGTCGGAAGCCCCGCGGAATAAGATGCAGCGATCAAGGGCACGGGGCTGAAGCCCGTGCTCTGGGGACCTCGACAAAAGGTCCATCTTCTGGGAAATCAGGCGCCCTCACCTTGTCCGCGGCGGCCAAGAGTGGCAATCTCGCATGCAAGTGCCCCAAGAGACCCCGTCATGCCGCGCGCGAGCGCCAAATCGCTTCCCCAGCTCAGTCTGCGCATCGACCTCGATGGCGAGGATCGGATCGGGCCCGGCAAGATCGAGCTTTTGGAGCAGATCCGCGAGCAAGGCTCGATCTCGGCGGCCGGCCGGGCCATGGACATGTCCTACAAGCGCGCCTGGGATCTGGTCGACGAGATCAACCGCATTTGCGGACATCCCGTGGTCGAGCCGCAGGCCGGCGGCAAGAACGGCGGCGGCGCGATGCTCACTCCCTTCGGCGACAAACTTGTTGCGCGCTACCGCAAGATCGAGCGCGACGCCGCCCGCGCGGTGCACAAGGAGCTGGAAGCGCTCAGGAGCGACATCGGCCGTTCGCGGAAATCGTGAACGCGCGGGCACGCATGGACGGTTAGAAACCCGGCCGCTGGCGGCTCGCTATCGCATCCAGCGTGGCAGGGGCAGATTTTTCTTGCGCAGGAATTCCGGGTTGAACAGCTTGGATTGATAGCGCTGTCCGCCATCCGCGAGGATGGTCACGATGGTTTTGCCCGGACCGAGGTCGCGCGCAAGTCGCATGGCTCCAACGATATTGATCGCGCTTGAGCCACCCAGCACCAGTCCTTCATGCTCGATCAGGTCGAACAGGACAGGCAAGGCTTCCTCGTCCGTAATCTGATATGCCGTATCGATGGGCGTGCCTTCGAGGTTCCGGGTGACACGGACTTGCCCGATCCCTTCGGTGATGGAGTCTCCTTCTGTCGTCAGCTCGCCTTTGGTGAACCAATTGTAGAGAGCGGCCCCCATGGGATCGCTGAGCGCAATCTTGATGCCGGGATTTCGCTCCTTGAGGGCTCGCGCGATCCCACCCAAGGTACCGCCGCTCCCAACGGCACATGTGAAGCCGTCGATTCTTCCATCCGTCTGCTGCCAAATCTCGGGACCGGTCGTGCGATAGTGCCCCTCCCGATTGGCGACATTATCGAACTGATTGGCCCAGAAGGCACCGAGCTCCTCGGCGAGCTGACCGGAATAGCGCGCGTAATGACCCGGATTGGAATAGGGTACGGCCGGCACCAGGCGCAGGTCGGCACCGCACAGCCGCAACATGTCCTTCTTCTCCTGACTTTGCGTGTCAGGCATCACGATCACGCTTCTATAGCCGCGTGCATTCGCCACGAGCGCTATGCCGATTCCGACATTGCCGGCTGTTCCTTCGACGATGACGCCYCCCGGCCCAAGCTTGCCGCATCGTTCGGCATCGTTGATCATGGCCAGCGCCGCGCGATCCTTGATCGAGCCGCCGGGATTGAGAAATTCGGCCTTGCCATAGATTTCGCAACCCGTGGCCTCGGACGGCATTCGCAGCCTGATCAATGGCGTGTTGCCGATAGCGTCCAGGAAACCCGTTCGAACATCGCTCATCGCTTGCCCACCTCTCCGCGCCCACAACTTTAGGCTGGCGAACAGGCAATGCGATTCTCTAGTTCAGGCGACGCGTGCAATATTTGAGGCGTTCGACCGGCCCAATCGGCAATTCCATTCTTAGGCCGCGTTTTATTTGCGCCTATGGCCCAAGCCGCTGGTTCGGCCGCACCGACATTTCCGGCATCGGCTGGGTCAGCGCTTCGCCGAGCAGGCTCTGCTCGGCTTTCGGGATCGAGAAGCGCACCTTGAAGCCGTCCTCGGTCTGAAGCGTGATGATGCGCTGGGTCGTATCGGTCGCCTGCTCGATCGCCCAGGACGCCAGCGGATAGGCGTAGCGCAGGCTCTGGTCGCCGTAGCGGGCCTTCAGCGCCGCCTCGAGCAACCCGGGCAGCGTCATGATGAGGGCGCCGACCTGGTTGAGCGAGACACTGACCGCGGCGGGGTTGCCCGCCAGATCCTCGAAGCCCAGCGAGATCGCGCCGCCGTCGGACGCCACCTCGCAGGTCGTGAGCTGCCTCACCTTGATTTCCATCGTCAGTCCCGGAACACGGTTCGCTATATTCATCACGATATATCGATATGTCCACCCGCGTCCAGCCCTGCTTTTCTGGAATTGATCGAACCGGCCGCCATGGTCGGCCCGGCGAAGTCGTGATATATAATTCGATATAACGAGGCCCCGAACGGCCCGTTTCTGCAAGGGAGCGCAAAGCCAATGAGTGACTACAATCTTCTCATCGACGGCAAGATGGTGCCCGGCGACCAGACCATGCCGGTTCTCAATCCCGCGACCGAAGAGGTGCTGGCGCAGTGCCCGCGTGCCTCGAAGGGGCAGCTTGATGCCGCCGTCGCCGCGGCGAAGGCCGCCTTCCCGGCCTGGGCCGCGACCCCGATGGCGGAACGCCGCAAGCTCGTGAACAGGATGGCCGAAATCATCGAGGCCAATTCGGGCGAGCTCGCCCACATCCTCACCAGCGAGCAAGGCAAGCCGCTTGGCGACGCCACCGGCGAAGTTTTGGGGATGGCCGCGTTCTTCCGCTACCTCAGCTCGCTCGAATTGCCGATGAAGGTGATCGAGGATTCCGGCGACCGCAAGGTGGAAGCCTATCGCCGCCCGCTCGGCGTCGTCGGTGCCATCATTCCCTGGAACTATCCGCTGCTGATCCTCAGCTTCAAGCTGCCGTCGGCCCTGCTCGCCGGCAACACGCTGGTGGTGAAGCCGGCGCCGACCACGCCGCTCGCGACCCTGCGCTTCGCCGAGCTGATCAAGGACGTCCTGCCGAAGGGCGTGCTCAACTTCATCACCGACGCCAACGATCTCGGCGGCGAGATGACCAAGCATCCTGATATCCGCAAGATCTCGTTCACCGGCTCTTCCGCCACGGGGCAGAAGGTGATGGCGAGCGCGGCGCAGACGCTCAAGCGCATCACGCTCGAGCTCGGCGGCAACGACGCCGGCATCGTGCTCGACGATGTCGACCCGAAGAAGGTCGCTCCCGGCATCTTCGAGGGCGCGTTCCAGAACTCCGGCCAGGTCTGCCTCGCCATCAAGCGGCTCTACGTCCACGAGTCCGTCTATGACGAGCTCTGCAACGAGCTGGTCGCGATCGCCAAGAGCACGGTGGTCGACGACGGCGCCAAGCAGGGCACCAAGCTCGGACCGCTGCAGAACAAGATGCAGTACGAGAAGGTGAAGACGTTCCTCGAGGACGCGCGCAAGAACGGCAAGGTGGTCGCCGGCGGTTCGGCGATGGACCGTCCCGGCTATTTCATCGAGCCGACCATCGTGCGCGACATCCAGGAAGGCTCGAAACTGGTCGACGAGGAGCAGTTCGGCCCGGTGCTGCCGCTGATCAAGTACTCCGACAAGAACGATGCGATCCGCCGCGCCAACGCCACCACCTACGGCCTCGGCGCGTCGGTCTGGTCGTCCGACATCAAGCGCGCGCACGAGGTCGCAACGCAGCTCGAGTCCGGCACGGTCTGGATCAACAAGCACCTCGACATGGCCCCGCACATCCCGTTCGGCGGCGCCAAGCAGTCGGGCATCGGTACAGAGTTCGCCGAGGAAGGCCTCGCCGAATTCACCCAGCTGCAGATCATCAACGGCCCGCCGGCGGCGTGATCCGACATCCGGGGCCGCGGCAAAACCGCCGCGGCCCCGTTCTCTTTGCGACGAAGCAGAGGCCGACCATGTTCGATGCGCAATGCGACCTCGCCGCCCTCGTCTACGAGGCGCATCAGGACCCCGACGCGGTCCTGCGCAGCTTCGCGGCGGATCTGAATGCGCGTGGCTGTCGCGTCGTCGGCATGGTTCAGGCCGGGCAATGCGCGGATTCGAGCCTGTCGGCGGTGCTGCTTCACAGCGGCGAGACGCTTCTGCTCGCGCAGGATTTCGATCCGGCCGCGCGCGGCTGCCGTCTCGATCTCGCGCGGCTGCAAAATGCGGGGATGCGGATCGCGGACGCCCTCTCGCATGGCGCCGATCTCCTCATCATCAACCGCTTCGGCAAGCGCGAGCGCGACGGCAAGGGCCTGTCCCATCTGATCGAACGCGCGCTCGAGGCCGACATTCCCGTGGTGATCGCGGTTGGCAGAGACCATTTCGCCGACTGGATCAAGTTCGCCGGCGGCATGAGCGTCAGGCTCGGCTGCGAGCGCGACGCGCTGGAGGCGTGGTGGCGGAGCATCTCCACAAGCAACGCGCGGCTTGACGCCGGATCACATCCTACGGTGTGCGAAATTCTGAAGTGAACGATCTGAGCCTGCCGGACTCGCGTACTTGTCCGTGAAGTCCTCACAGCAGCGCGCCGACTTCCCCTGTCGCCGCCGCGCAGGCAGTAGTTTCCCGGAATATGGCCGACGGTCGGGCCTCTGATACGCTTGTGCGGATTCAACCCGCTCACCCCGACATGCCCTGGGATCCCGAAATGCCGGTACGTCGGCTAAAGCCATCGCGCGTCCTCGGCGTCGAGCGCTTCTCGGACTTCGACGAATTTCGCGCCAACGAGGTGCTCGGCCTCGGCACCAGCACGCCGCTCCGTCCGCGG
Source organism: Bradyrhizobium sp. 2TAF36 (assembly GCF_052114925.1). Classification (NCBI taxonomy): domain Bacteria; kingdom Pseudomonadati; phylum Pseudomonadota; class Alphaproteobacteria; order Hyphomicrobiales; family Nitrobacteraceae; genus Bradyrhizobium; species Bradyrhizobium sp. 2TAF36. The sequence goes on from NZ_JBFRFR010000075.1 coordinate 22,619, forward strand.
GAATTCTCGCTGTCTCGCGCCATCCTGCCGCTCCGCGACGGGCTCTTCGTGCTCCAGCGCTCCTTTGCACGGCGGTTTGAGGCCGAGATCGGCACGGACAACGGCGTCGGCCTCGTTGTTCCCCTCACCTTTCACTCCATCGCCAATGGCCGCGAGGTCGATAGTTCGATGATCGCCGTCATGCGCGGCAAAGCCCCCGTCAAGGCGATCGAGCATCACCCCAACACTTACCTGATGCTGCGCTTCAACTCGGACATGCGCCATCGCGGCTGGGCGGATTTCGACACCGGCCTCGCCTATGTCCGCACGCAGGACGATCCGATGACGCGCCTGCGCGCGGCTATCGTGGAGATGTTCTCGCTGGCGTCGGCATGCAACGATCCCCGGCAATTCGAGGCGCTCTACCGCCCGATCCAGGAAACGCTGCTCGCCGGCCTCGACGCCACCCTGCTGCCGGCAGGCGCACGCAGCGCCCGCCCCGGTTCATTCGACAAGCACCGCAAGCTGATCGCGCATCTCGACGACGTCGTTGCGCTGTTCGGCAGCAAGCCGCTCTACAGCGACGACCTCGCCGCCGCGCTCGGCGTGTCCGTGCGCACGCTCCAGGTCGCGACGCACGCGGTGCATGGCGTGAGCCTGCATCACTATCTGCGCCTCAAACGGTTGTGGGCCGTTCGCGTCCAGCTCATGACCGGGGGCGATGGCTTGACCGTCAAGGCCGCCGCACTCGGCAACGGCTTCTGGCACCTGGGCGACTTCTCAAGGAGCTACAGACTGGCCTTCGGCGAAGCGCCGTCCGAGACGCTGGCACGCGGACGGCGTCCGTTGCATCTGGCCATCGGCGCCTGAGAGTGCGGATCGCCCCTCAGGCGTGACCGTTCTCCTTGCGGTGCCCGCTCTCGCTGATGCGGTCGACCCAGGCGATACCGATCGCGGAAATGATGAAGGTCAGGTGGATCAGCACCTGCCACATCACCCCGGACTCGGTGAAATTGCTGCGCGTGGTGCCGAGATTGCCGGCCTCGATGAAGGTCCTGAGCAGCGAGATCGAGGAAATGCCGATGATCGCCATCGCGAGCTTGATCTTCAGCACACTGGCATTGACGTGGCTCAGCCATTCCGGCTCGTCCGGATGACCGTTCAGGTTCAGGCGCGAGACGAAGGTCTCGTAGCCGCCGACGATCACCATGACCAGCAGGTTCGAGATCATGACGACGTCGATAAGTCCGAGCACGACCAGCATGATCTGCTGCTCGCTGGCGTCGAACGAGTGCGCAACCAGGTGCCAGAGCTCTTTCAGGAACAACAGCACGTAGACGCCCTGCGCGACGATGAGGCCGACATAGAGCGGCACTTGCAGCCAGCGCGAGCCAAAGATGAGCTGGGCGAATGGGCCGATTTTCGGTCGCGGCCCGGCGTGCGCCGAAGGTGCTTTGGGTTCAGGCGTCATGGATCACTCCGGATTGCAGGTAGGAATTGTCGCCTCAGAGACTCGCGATGACGGGCGCGAGTTCGAGCGAACCGCGATAGATCATCTCGAAGGCGACGTAAACGATGATGGCGAGACCGACATAGGCGATCCAGCGCTGCTTCTGCAACACCCGGCCGAGCAGATCGGCGGCGACGCCCATCATCGCGACCGACAGCAACAGTCCGAACGCGAGGATGTAGGGATGYTCGCGCGCGGCGCCTGCGACCGCGAGCACGTTGTCGAGCGACATCGAGACGTCGGCGGCGACGATCTGCAACGCCGCCTGCCCGAAGGTCTTGCGCGACGCCGGTGCGCTGCCCGCGCTGCCACCGTGGCTCAACGCGAGCTCGGTGTGCGCGGACTGCTCGCGCAGCTCGCGCCACATCTTCCAGCACACCCATAGCAACAGCACGCCGCCGGCGAGCAGCAGGCCGATCACCTGCAGGAGCTGGGTCGCGACGCCGGCGAAGACGATGCGCAAGGCTGTGGCGGCGACGATGCCGACGATAATGGCGCGGCGGCGCTGCTCGGCCGGCAGGCCGGCGGCGGCAAGGCCGATGACGACGGCGTTGTCGCCGGCCAGCACGAGGTCGATCAGGATGACCTGGAGCAGCGCGGTCAGCGCGTCGGCGGTGATGAATTCAGTCATGATTGATCATTTTTCGATGCGGACGGATCGAGCCATTGCGGCTTCTTCCGCTCGACCCAGTCAAGGACCTTGGAGCGCGAGGCGCGCAACGCGGGGACGTCTTCGGCGAGCAATGCGAGGCCGAGCGGCAGCATCCAGACTCCGAGCACCGGCAGGAAGGAGAGCACGCCGCCAACAATGAGCAGCGCGCCCGACGGGATCCTCACCCAGCGGCTGGACGGTTTCAGCAGATAGGTGACGGTGTCGCCCATGCGCGGCGGCAGGCGGCGGACGAGCTTGTCGAGACGCGGGTCGCCACCGGCCATCTGGCCGGTGGTGCCCCCATTTCCTGCCGTACGCTCGTCCGATGCTGCACTCATGCTCACTCCTGCGTGGCGGCGCGCCGTTCAGTGCCTGCGCTGCCCGGCGCCACCGGCTTTGCGCGCGGCAGCACGAGCGTCAGCAGGCGCAACAGCTTGATCGCCTGCACCTCATGGGGATGCACGTCCTCGTCCGCAGCCGCGACGCGCTCCGACAGTTCCATCAAATGGGCCGACAGCGGCAGGTCCGAGACCGGACGCAACGTGTCGATCACCACATTGGCAAAGTCGGGCTCCTCGAGCCGTTCCGCCAGTTCGTCGAATATCGCAAACAGCCGGTCGTCACTCATGTGCGGCGCCAGTCCGCGATCCCTGATGAAGCGGATCACCTCGTCGCGCTCGACCGGCGAAACGCGCCGGTCGGCGACGGCGACGAGCGCGCCGGCGATCACCAACGCGACCGCAGCCTGCTCGTTCAGCCTGGACGGTTCCGTGATCTCGATTTCGGTCGGATTTGAAGTAGCGGCGTCGGACATCGTAGCTCCCTTACGTTGCGAAATGACCGCGCGGGGCTGCGATGGGGACGATTGAGTCGGAGAGAACTCGAGAAGGCCCGACGATCGGCCGATCCATCGCATTCGCGCGGGACAGGTCATCCGACATCGCGAGGTTTTGCCGACATGGTCGGCGTCCTCGCCAGAGGGGCCCGGATTCTTGTTCGCTCCAGACATAAAGATGGGTGGGTCGGAATCAAGGCAACAAGACTGCGACCAGCCGCCGCATCGGGTTCCGTGTCAGTGGATCTGGTTAAGCAATAGTGCGCGTCTCTCCGCGTGTCCCGGACGCGCCGCAACGCCCTTCGCGTTGCTGCGCAGAGCCGGAACCCAGAAGGCCACGCATTCCGCCGCAATATGGGCCCCGGCTCAGCAGCGCAGCGCCTCTTCGGCGGTGCGCTGCGTCCGGGGCACGAGAGCACCGTTTGGCGCGCAACTGAATCAACATCGTCATTGCGAGCGCAGCGAAGCAATCCAGAATCTTTCCGCGGAGACAGACTGGATTGCTTCGCTGCGCTCGCAATGACGGAGGAATGCGGACCTACCCTACCAGCTCGACAAGATGCGCGCGCGACGGTGACGGATCGAACCTCTCACCGAAATATTGCGTCTCGTGCGCCACCAGTCCTTCGCAGAATTCCATGATGCTGACGACATAGGACGGCACGCCGTCATAGGTCAGCACGAACTCGCTCACCCAGAGATCGCCGCCGCCGACGATCCGGCGGACCGTGAAGCGCTTCTTGTTGGGCTGCACGAACCGGCTTTCCTGAATCGTCCTGCGGCCGAGGATGCGCTCGCCGGACTGCGGATAGTCGAGCACGGCGTCCTCGCGGTAGATGTCATGCTCGGCCTCGAAATCATTCGCGTCCGACGCAGCCCAATGGCGCTGAAGGGCCGCCAGTATCGCCTGATCATCCATCGCGATCTCCCGTCTTGCGGTGTCTGCTCCCCAGATCGGGGCGCAGACAGCCGGCGACAAGACCGGCTAGCAACGTCTAACAACGACTAACGGGCCAAAAATCCGACATGGATGCAGATTGGCATTGCAGCGACCTGGAATCCGCCAGAGCCGCGCCCTCACGACGGGGAACCCCCATGGCCCGCTTGCTCTCCCTCAATGTCGGCCTGCCGCGCGACATCGCGTGGCAAGGCAGGACCGTTCATACCGGCGTCTGGAAGACGCCCGTCAGTGGTCCGCGCAGGGTGCGCCGGCTCAACATCGACGGCGATGGCCAGGGCGATACCGCCGGTCATGGCGGCGAGCAGCGTGCCGTCTACGTCTACCAGCAGGACTCCTATCAATACTGGCAGGAGCACCTCGGTCGATCGAACCTCGTCCAAGGTCAATTCGGCGAGAATTTTACCGTCGAGGGCCTGGCCGACAGGGACGTCTGCATTGGAGACCGTTACAGGATCGGCTCTGCCCTGCTCGAGGTGACGCAGCCGCGCGTCACCTGCTACCGGCTGGGTATTCGCATGGAAGAGCCGGACATGGCCGCGCTGCTCGTCAGGCACGGTCGGCCCGGCTTCTATTTTCGGGTGATCGAGGAAGGCGACATCGAGGCAGGCGACGAGATCGTGCAGGTCGCCAGCGGGCCCGAGCGCATGAGCGTGTCCGAGATCAATGCGCTGCTGTATCTGCCCCCTCACCCGCGCGACCGCCTGGAGCGCGCGCTGAAAATTCCGGCCCTGAGCGGCGGCTGGCGTCATTCCTTCGAGGCGCTGCTCGAGCAGCAGCGCAAGGACACGACAGCGGGAAACGCCGGGCTCGGCCCGGCGTCGAGCCCGCCTCCGGCCTGGCGCGGCTTCCGGCCGTTCCGCGTGGCGCGCAAGATCGCCGAAAGCGGCAACGTGACGTCGCTGATCCTCGAACCCACGGACGGACATCCCGTCGCCGCCGCCCTGCCCGGGCAGTTCGTCGTCGTGCGGCTCGGCGCCTCCACGGCACCGGCGATGACGCGCAGCTATTCGCTGTCGAGCCGTTCCGATGCCGCGTCCTGGCGCATCAGCATCAAGCGCGAAGCCCACGGCGCGGCAAGCCAATATGTCGCCGACGAGGTCAAGATTGGTGACGCCGTGCAGATCGGCGCGCCACGCGGAAGTTTCACACTGCGGCAAGATGCACGGCCCGTCGTCTTGCTGAGTGCCGGCATCGGCGTAACGCCGGTGCTTGCGATGCTGCACGCGCTCGCCGCGGAAGCATCGACGCGAGAGGTCTGGTGGCTGCACGGCGCCCGCAACGGTCGCGAACATGCGTTCGCCGCCGAGGTGCGTGGGCTGTTGACTGGGCTGGCCCACCACCACAGCCATGTCTGCTACAGCGCGCCCGATCCGGGCGATCGTCTCAATGTGGATTTCGACTCGATCGGACGTCTGGACCTCCGGGTGCTTCAAGCCCTCGGCGTCCCCTCAGACGGCGATTTCTATCTGTGCGGGCCGGCACCGTTCATGACCGATCTCTCGCACGGGCTTGCCGCATTCGGCGTCACACCGGATCGCGTCCACACCGAGATGTTCGGCGCCGGACCGTCCCTGACACCCGGCATAGCGTCCACCCCGCAGGAGCGAGCGCACTTGCCGGCCGGCGCAACCGGCCCGGGCCCGATGGTCTCGTTCGCCCGCAGCGGCCTCAATGTCTGCTGGGGACCATCATATGCCAGCCTGCTCGAACTGGCCGAAGCCTGCGACGTTCCCGTGCGCTGGTCGTGCCGCACCGGGGTCTGCCACAACTGCGAGAGCGGGCTCGTGGCCGGCGCCGTCAGCTATGCGCCGGACCCGCTCGACGCACCTGCGGACGGCAATGTCCTGATCTGCTGTTCACGGCCCCAGGGCGACGTCGTGATCGATCAGTGAGTGTCGGCAGTCACGCCGGACATGCGAGAAGACATGCGAGAGTTCGAAGACATGGGAGAGTTCAATGCGACCTGACATGACGCCGGGAGTAACCTTCCCCGATTACGAGCTCAGCGACCACACCGGTAAGCACCGAAGGCTCTCCGAGCTGCAGGGTGGCGATCCGATGGTGCTCGTTCTCGGCCGCGGCGGCTTCTGTCCGAAGGACCGCCGCCAGGCCGAAGGCCTGCTGCAACTCCATCGCGAGATGGAGGTCGGCTACTGCCGGCTGGTCACGATCACCACCGACAACATCACCCAGACCAACGAATATCGCAGCGGCGTCGGGGCGCACTGGCCTTTCCTGTCGGATTCGCGGCGGATCGTTCAGAAGGATCTCGACATCGCCGAATACACCGATCCCGTCCACAATCCGATGATCCCGCATGTCATCGTGCTGGAGCCCGGCCTGCGCGTTCACAAGATCTATAACGGCTATTGGTTCTTCGGACGCCCGACCGTCGAAGAGCTGCGCCAGGATCTCCGAGCCGTCAGCATGAATTGCCGTCCGGACTGGGACATCACCGCGCCCGGGCTGAAGGCCCTCTGGGATCAGGGCCACAAGGAGCATTTTTACCCCTACGGCAAGGCTTACGTCGAAACTCTCGGCGAACGGGATTAGAACCACATTCCGGCATCGTCCGTTCGGACGAATGCCGAGCCAGGAATGTGGATGATCCAGATGAAGACGACTCCCGGCGATCGTGCCGGCCGCATGGGTGCGCGCCAGATCTACGAAGCCCTGAGAGATCAAATTCTGACGCGGGTCTACGGCATCGACGGCCTGCTGCCGTCGTCGCGGGCGCTCGCCGGCGAGATGGGCGTGGCGCGCTCGACCGTGACCGTCGCCTATGAACAGCTCGCCGCCGAAGGTTTTATCGAGACACGCCATGGCGCGCGGCCACGCGTTGCCCGCGCCGTCGTCGAGCGCGGACGCGCGCGCGCCGCATCGCGGCCCTCGGCGCGCAAGCCGCTTCTGTCGGCCTTCGGCGAGCGGCTGCGGTCGGATCCGCCGCGCTGGATCGAGCCGCCGCGCGGGCTCATCGCCAACTTCCGCTATGGCGAACTCTCGCCGTCGGATTTCCCGGTGCTGGCATGGAAGAAGGCCGTGACGGCTGCGATGGCGCGCAAGCCCGAGCGGCTGGCCTATGACGACCCTTGCGGCGCGCTGCGGCTGCGGACTGCGCTTCAGGGCTACCTGTGGCGATCGCGCAGCGTCCGCTGCGAGGTCGATCAGATCGTTGTCGTGAACGGCTCGCAGCAGGGCCTCGACATCTGCGCACGGCTCCTGCTCGATGCCGGCGACCGCTTCGTAATGGAGGATCCCGGCTACCAGATGGCGCGCCACACGCTCGCGGCGACGGGCGCCGAGACGGTGCCGATCCCCGTTGACGCAGACGGACTTGAGACAGCGCGGCTCGACGGCGTCGAGGCCCGGCTCGCCTATGTGACACCGTCGCATCAATATCCACTCGGCGGCGTCATGCCGATCGGACGCCGGCACCAATTGCTGGCCTGGGCACGCAAGCACGACGCCTACGTGATCRAGGACGATTACGACAGCGAGTATCGCTACGACACCAAGCCGATCCCGCCGCTGCATGCGCTGGAGGGCAGCGACAACGTGATCTATCTCGGCACCGTCTCCAAGACGCTGTCCCCGACCTTGCGGATCGGCTACCTGGTCGTGCCCGCCGGGCTGCGATCCCTGTTCGCCGCCGCCAAGCAGATCATGGACCGGCACACGCCGCTGATCGAACAGCACGCGCTCGCTTCGATGCTCGAAAGCGGTGCCTATGACAGCCACGTCAGGCGCGTGCGCCGGCGCAACGCCGAGCGTCAGCAGGCACTGATCGACGCGTTGCACCGCCGGTTCGGAGATCGTGTCCGGATCGAGGGCACGGCGGCGGGCCTGCACGTGGTGGCGTGGCTCGACGATCTGCCGCAGAAGCGCGAAGACGCATTGATCCGGGCGGCTCGCGCGAAGGGCGTCGGCATCTATCCGGTCTCGGCGTTGCTGGTCGGCCCAAGCCGGACGCCGAGCTGGACGCGGAAGACCGTCGGTCTCGTCATGGGCTACTCGGCGCTGGAGATCGCGCAGATCGAGAGAGGCTGCAAGCTCCTCGCCCAGGCCGCCGCCGCACTGGACTGATCAAATCACACAGAACTGGCCGTTTCATATAGGCCAGATTCCGGCTATCTCCGCATCGAGAACGGAGACACGCCATGTACATCCCGCCCGCCTTCAAGGACGACGACATCGAGAACATCCGCGCGACTATCCGCGGTGCGCGCCTCGCCAGCCTGGTGACGGCCACCGCCGAGGGCCCGGTCGCCACGCCCCTGCCGCTCTTCCTCGACGAGAGCGAAGGCGAGCACGGCGTGCTCTATGGGCATGTCGCCAGGGCCAACCCGCAATGGAAGCTGCCGCCGATCGGCGATGCGCTCGCCATCTTCAATGGCCCCGACGCCTATGTGACGCCGTCCTGGTATGCGACCAAGCAGGAGACCGGCAAGGTCGTGCCGACCTGGAATTACGTCGCCGTGCATGCCTACGGCCCGATCGAATTCTTCCAGCAGCCGGAGCGCCTGCTCGACGCCGTGACGCGGCTGACGAACAGGCACGAGGGCCCGCGCGCCAAGCCGTGGGCCGTCAGTGACGCTCCCGCCGATTTCATCGCCGCGCAATTGCGCGGGATCGTCGGTGTGCGTATTCCCGTGGTTCGGTTCGAGGGCAAGCGCAAGATGAGCCAGAACCGCCCTGAGGCCGATCGCGTCGGCGTCGCGCAAGGTCTTGCGGCAAGTGAGGACGCGCATGATCGCGAAGCTGCCGCCCTGATCCCGCTTCCGGTCTGAGAGAGCGGGATTCTCGGTGCTGAGAGGCTTCACCGAGAGTCTCCGTGGACCATCAGCTTGCGCAGGAATGCGCGGTGACGCGCTCGCCCCTGACAACGGCTTCCGCCAGTTTGCGCCCGACGTCACCGAAATCCGATAGGGCAAGATAGCCTTGCGCGTAGGCTTCCTGCGTCAGGCGTTCGAAGCGCTTGTCGTCTCCGGTCGACCATTGCTTGGCGATGTAGTCTGCCCCGGCTTTCCCGAAAATCTTGGGGTAGTGTTCCATGTCGTTCTGACGACGATAATAGTAGTAGTCGATATGGGCGACGAATTGCTTCCGCCCCTCTCCCGCGCAACGCGATCCATAAGGGCGCTCGAACGCCAGAGCGGTCTCGCGGCGCAAGCCTGCGCGACCGTCCACGAAGATCTCTTCGTTGGAGCCATAACCCGGACCATCGACCGGTGCTGCTGGTTGCTGGGCTGTCTTCTGCGGAGCGAATGCCCAGGCGGCGACCTGCCAGATGACAAGCGCCCAGACGATGAACCAGGCGCGGCTCATTTGAAGCTCGCCGACGCCTGCTGCCGTGGCAGGCATACCGGAGACGGATCAAACAACATACCAGGCCCGGTGAACCAGAGAACGACGTCGCGGATATCCTCCGGGAAGTCTTCCTTGACGATGCCCTTTTGTTTGAACGCCTCGGCCAGCTGCGCCTTGACGCGAACGTCCAGCGGCGTGGAATACGCGGCGTTCGCCCGATCGCGCTTCTCTTCACTGCAGAACATGCCCATTCTCGGATTTGGGCAGTCGTAGATCTTCACCCAGCCCCGCGCATAGGCCTCCGTAGCCGCCCTCAGGTTCGCCTTCATGGTGTCGTCGCACGGCGACATCGCGTAAGCGGTGCTTGCCTGCAATGCGTCCATCCGCAGTGCGTCTTGCTTCGGGTCCTTGTCGCTTTGCAGGGTGTGCTCCGCTTCCCAATCCTTCCGCTGCTTGGCCTTTGAATGCTCATCGCCGAACGAGGAACTGAGCGTGGGCCTCAATTCACCGACCAGCGAAACGTGCGACACCGGAAATCCGCGAATCGCCCAGGAGATGCCCACGAACGTGGAGACGAACGCCATGCAGGTGAAAAGAACAAATCGGCTCATGATGCGCACTCAAAATTCGCGCGCAACCTAACCGTGTCGGCGTTAAGAGATGTATTAATGCGCGGGTTCCCGCAATGCAGGGTAAATGAACGTCTAAAACACGCCGCAGAAATGATCCGGACTTTGCAGAACACATCGCCGGGAACCCAACACAGACGATCTTGTTGGTGAACCTTACGCCACATCCTGACAGGAAGGCCGCATGTGCCGCTGGATCGCATACCGGGGCGAGACCACCTCGTTCGAGCCCTACGTCACCGAGCCCGAGCATTCGCTGATCGCGCAGAGCATCCGCTCGCTGCAGTCGACGGCCGGCTCGAACGGCGACGGCTTTGGTCTCGGCTGGTATGGCGAGCATCCGGAGCCCGGCCTTTACCGCGAGACACGTCCGGCTTGGTCGGACGAAAACCTGCGCTACCTCTGCCGCCATCTGCGCTCGCATCTGTTCTTCGCCCATGTGCGCGCCGCCACCGGCACGGCGGTGACGCGGCAGAATTGTCATCCGTTCGCCTGCGGCCAGTGGATGTTCATGCACAACGGCTTCGTCGGCAGCTGGAATCGCCTGCGGCGCAAGGTCGAGGCGCTGATCCCCGATGCCTACTACCCCTCGCGGCTGGGCACGACCGATTCGGAAGCCGTGTTCCTCGCCATGATGGGCGCGGGACTCGACAGCGATCCCCTTGGCGCAACGCAAGCCGTGCTGCAATCGCTGGTCGGCCTGGTCCACGAGGGCGAGCTTCGTGAGCGCCTGCGCTTCACCAGCGCGATCGCAAACGGCCGGGATCTCTATGCGTTTCGCGTCGCGGTCAACGATGCCGCTAACACGCTCTATTATCGCGAGGCCGGCGGCGGCCAGGTCGTCGTCGTGTCCGAGCCGTTCGACAAGGAAACGGACTGGACGGAAGTGCCGCCGAATCACGCGCTGGTCGCGCGCGCATCCGAAACCGTGACAATTGTTCCGTTCGACCTTGCAATTTCCGGTGGGTCCGACGCGGAACCGGCCCGGGTCAGGCGGATTATCGCCCGCAGGTAATACCACTGCCGGGTGGCCCTATGACATTTGCTTCGGACGTTTTGAAACTGCTGCGCCTCGATTCCTCCGACGACAAGCAGCACCTCGTCATCCGCTCTGCCGGCGGACGCGGCAAGGCGGCTGAATATTCCTTCGGCATCGAGGAGGAATACTTCCTCGCCGATCGCCGCAGCTTCGAGGTCGCGATCGAAACGCCCAACGCCCTGTTCGAGTCGGTGAACTGGTCCACCGGCGGCCAGGCGATGCGGGAGATGCTGCAATCCCAGCTCGAGGTTGCCACCAACGTTCACGTCGATGTCAATGACGCCCGGGAGGAGCTGCGGTTCCTCCGCCGCGAGGTCGCCAACGTCGCCGCGCAATACGGCTTCGTCATCATGGCCTGCGGCACGCATCCGACCGCGGTCTGGCGGATGTCGCAGCCGAGTCCCAAGCCGCGCTACGAGGAGATGATCGAGGATCTGCGCAGCATCGGCCACCGCAACATGATGTGCGGCATGCATGTGCACGTCCAGCTGCCCGATCCCGAGAAGCGGATGGCGGTGATGCGGGCGATGCTGCCGCATCTGCCGCTGTTCATCGCGCTGTCGGCCTCCTCCCCGTTCTGGAATTCCCACAAGACCGGGCTAAAGGGCTACCGGCTTGCCGCCTATTCCGAGCTGCCGCGCACCGGCTTGCCCGAACTGTTCGAAACCAGGCACGACTACGACGAATATGTCGGCGCGCTGCAACGCTCCGGCGTGATTCCCGACGAGAGCCATATCTGGTGGGCGATGCGGCCGTCCATGAGGCATCCGACCCTCGAGCTTCGCGCGCCCGACACCTGCACCTTCATCGACGACGCCGTTGCCATCGCCTCGCTCTATCGCTGCCTGACGCGCCATCTCTATCTGCGGCCGCATCGGTCGAAGGAGGTCACGGTGGTCGAGCGCGCGATAGCGGTCGAGAACAAATGGCGGGCCCAGCGCTACGGCACCGATTGCATCTTTGCCTCGAAGGACGGGCCGGTCACCATCTCGGAGCTGCTCGCCCGGACCATCGACGACGTCGCCGGGGACGCAGCCGCGCTGAACTGCGCCGCCGAGGTCGAGCACTGCCGGACCATCGTGGAGCGTGGCAGCTCGGCGGAATTCCAGCTTCGCGCCTATCGCGAGAATGCGGAGGACATCGGGGCGGTCTCGCGCTGGATCGCAGCCTCGACGATCTCGGGCGCGAGCGCTACGATCGGAAGCGTTCGTGCGCCGTCATAGCGCCCGCGCAAGCTTGGCGAACGACAATGTCGCTCCTGAATTCGGTGATCGTGGAGGAACGCGTGAATCGCGTCACGTCTTGCGCTGGCTGCGGCCACGGACTTGTACCGCTGCTTTCGGCCAAGGGTCGCGCGGAGCTCAGCTGCCTCTGGTGCGAAGGCATCGACGCGCGAACGGTGGACATGGCGAAGTGGGCGGACAGCCCGATCGGCAAGCCCGAGCGGATCACCCGTCAGCCGTTCGAATGAGCGGTTTCACATGGCCAGCCGCCGGCCTTTGCTGATCGACGCGACCTGCGCGGCTGCACGCCCGCGCCAGGGCTTGCCGACAAATTAGACAAGGCGCGCCCCGTCGCCGGGGTTGCGGGCTCCGAGAAAAGGCCCAAGCAAGCCAGCCTGACGTGCGGTCTAACCTCAGGTGCAATCTCGATTTTTCAACGCGCCGTGCGGGGCCGCAGAGCCCGCGCATCGCGCTGCATCTCGACTGGCCCAGAATTCGCAAGGCAGCGTCAGGCCTGATTCCCTGCTCCCATGAGTTGGCGCAGCAAGATGCGTGCGCCCGGAGACCGGATGAGCGGCAAAGATCGGAGAGTGCCATGAACGTGCATGCCGCCGGCGATCTCAAATTTACCGGCCTCACCCATCCGAACGGCGCGCCACTACGCCTCAACGCTCACGATTTCGTGGCGATCGATCGCGACAGGAATGCCAGGTTCGAACCGACGTACCGGCCGCAAGCCCTCTACAACCGCGCGAACGAGGGCTTCCACGCCAACAACGAAACCTTCCTCCTGCACGAAGTCGCGACAAACCTCCCGATCTACCGCCCGGACACCGGCCCCACCGATTTCCATCTTCATCTTCCGCCGGGCGGCTTTCAGCTCGTGCTGGTCACCTCGGGCGCCTTCACCTTCGACTATGACGGGCGCTTCTACAATGTCGGTCCCGGCGCGGTGATGCTGCAGAGCGCGATCGTCCACCGCCAGCTGTTCTACACCTGGTCGGGACTGTCGACCGAAGAAAACCTGAAGACGCCGCAGTCCGTGGTGCCCGACCCGATCTCGATGGGCTACTCCGGCAAATTCCTCGAAGCCTTCGTGACCGATCCGACGACCTTTCCGAACCCGACCATCGTCGGTCCGGACCAGATCAACGAGGCCGAGACGCCGCGCGTGGCCTGGAGCCACCCGCTGCACAACCGGCCGGCCGACGCAGGCTTCTGGCTTCAAGATCCACTCGCGCTGGATGCGTTGTTCAAGCCACTCGTCGACGGTCCGATCAAATCGGCCTTGCCGGTGTACGTGCGCGACATCGGCATCGAAGTGCCGAGCGGCCATCTCGTCACCGGCCACATCATCGCAACCGACCCGCGTGGCCAGTCGCTGCTGCCGAAGAGCACGTCGGCAGCCGCGGACGCCAGCTGTTTCGCCAAGGGCGAAATCGCAATCTACCGTGTCATTCGCGGCACGGCTGAATTCAAGAACAAGGCCGGTGAGACGTTTGAGCTTGCGGCTGGCGATGTGGTGACGGCGGGAAAGAGCTCGATAAACCTCGTCGGCCTCGGCGAGAACACGCAAGTCCTCCGGCTCGGTCTTCTGAAGGGCATGAACGACCTTCGCAGCTGGACGCCGACCCAACGCGACGAGATCGATGGCCTCGCTAGTCAAATCATCACGCAGAAGGACATCCGTCCCCTGCGCACCGAGGGCAAGCCGGTCGGGTATCTGTACGCGTAGCCGCGCAAAAAAGACGGCCCGCCGGAGCGGGCCGTCGCGATCTCATTCGGCGCAATGATCTTTAGCGAACTGATCCACCGTAGAGCTGCCGCTCCTTGCGAACTTCGTCCGCACCGTAGGGCTTGCTGGCGGGATCGAACGACTTCCATCCGGTCTTCTGCCAGGCGGCGCTGCGGTCACGCAAATTGACCGACGACTCGTTCAGGACTGCGTCAAGGCGGGATCGATCGGCATCTGCGACCCGCGCCGACACCAGCGTGCCTCCCCGACGCACGCCCTCGGCGTAGGAGTCCGCATCTTCCCGCGAAATGCCGGCCTCAGTCATCGCTCCGACGACACCGCCGGTTGCGGCTCCGGCGGCCGCGCCGACCGCGGTCGCGGCGAGCCAACCGGCCGCAACGACGGGTCCGAGGCCGGGGATTGCGAGGAGGCCGAGACCGGCGAGAAGGCCGGCAGTGCCACCCACGCCCGCACCGATGCCGGCGCCCTTGCCGGCACCTTCGGCGCGATCGTCGACGCCATCGCGGTCACGGTCCACCTTCTTGTCGGTGTTGAACCAGCTGTCCGAATTATTGGCGACGATGCTGATGTCCGAATGCGGCACGCCGGCAGCTTCGAGACGCTGAACCGCCTGCTGCCCAGTGCTGTAGTTGTCGTAAAGACGAGAAATTGTAACGGTCATTGTGTGTCCTTCTTATTTGCTTAATGGCTTACTTGGCCGAATTGACGTTGCCTTGAAAGTCGACGCTGACCGCGGTGGCAGATCCACCCTTGCTGGCATGGCCGCGCCAAACACCGTTGTCGTCCTTCTTCAGTTCGGTGACGTTGGCGTAGCCGGCATCCTCGATCTTCGACTTGGCTTGTCCTTCGGTAAAACTGTTGCGACCTGCGACAGGAGCGTCGGAGTTGTTTTGCCCCGCGCTGTTGACCGCGCTGTTGTTCGGTCCGGACTGCGCCGGTGGATTTTGCGCTGAGGCCGGAGCAGCTGCGAAGGCGGTGGCCGCCGCGAATAAAGAAATGCAAACGATAAACGATGGGCGCTTCATGATGGTCTCCAGTGTCTAAGGAGTGATCCAAGCCCCCATCAGAGCTTTAGTTCCTACGTCTCGCGCTGTGACATCTCCTTCACGCTCAGGTTCTGAAGAATATCATCCACGTCATCACCATGAGGATGACTGCAAGTCCCACACTCACACCCAGCAGCATCAACACGCTGGGACCGAGCTCGCCTTGGCGCGCTTCGAGCGCAGTCTCAACGATGCGGCCGCTCTTGTCTCGATCCATGTCATCTGGTCCTTGCATTCCGGGGAAAGGTCGACCGGTTGCCTGCGTCAGACCCGGCAGTGCTGCCCACGCCAAATCGTCCATGGATCTCAATCGGACCCTTGGTGGTTCGTTACTATTGGCAAACGGTGAAAGCTCGGGCTCGAGATCTGCGCTGGCTATCCAGGCAAGCGGCGTCCCGGAGCGGTCAGACAGGAGTTGATATCGGCAGCCATCTTGTTCCGGTGTGCCTTGCTCAGCAGCGCATCCCGCGCTGGGCCGGGTTCAAGGTGCGAGGCCTCTTCACGCAGCCTCAGTGCATCAGCTGCGAGACGCTCGGCAAGTGAATCCGCCTGACGCACGCGGTTGCGCTTCTCATTCATGACGAACGCCCCTGCGTTGGCATCGGAATCAAATCAGCGCTTTGCGGCTGCGGTCGCGAGACCGGCGGCGTCGCGCCATCGAGCCACTCCTGCGTCTCCGCGAGAGCGAGCCAGGCATCGCCCATGCTCCTGAACCGCTTGCGCGCCGCGTCGTTGGCAGCGGTGTCTTCCAGCGTCAGGCAGTGCCCGGCATTCTGCCGAAGATGCTCGGACTGGCTCAATTGGATATCAGTGCTGCTCGTGGCATCGGCAGAGGTCTGCCAGGAGTTCTTGCACACAGGGCACCGCCACTGATTGACGAAGTTCCCGGTGGGCAAGTAGGTCGCATGCAAGGGAGCCGCCACTATTCGCCCGCAGGCGGTACAGCCGTTGGGCCGTTGTGACGGGGATTGCTGTGTCTCGTCCTGAACCGCTTTCGCGCTCCAGCGGCGATCGAACTTGCGGCAGAGATGCAGGGGATAGGAGATAACGTTCAATGCGCGCCTCCGGTTGTGGCGGGAGCGCGGCAGCGTCTCTCTGTCACCGGCGCCTGTCATGTCTGTGCGGGTGATATCCTGGATATGGTGTCGCAAATGACATTCACCAGTGCGCGGTCCCGAGAAACCACGCCTTTGCCTCCGATCTACGTCAATGGCCGACTGCGGGCTGCATCCATTGGATTAGGAACATCTCTCCATCGGATTAGGAACATCTCTCCGTCCCTCCTGTTGCGTCTGCACGACATGATCCGTGAATGCGCATGCCGGGAGGTCCGGACCAGCACTGTTCCGGGTCCCAAGAAGGCGAAATCGATCCCTGCTCGATGGTGCTGATCCGGTCTCCGAACCGCACCCGCGACGCACGGAAATCTCCTCCAGCAAGAATCCGGCGCCATCGCGGTCGTGATGCGACCAAGGGCGTCAATGCGGAAGCGTCCCTTCCCCACTCTCCAACAGCTGGCCGCAGTCAGCGAAAGTGTCACATGCGCATACTGAAAAAACGTTCGCCATCTTTGGCGGCCACGGCCCTTCATGCTCTCGCAGAACATCCCTTGGCCTCCACGATTGCCGCGACGGCCGGCCTGCTCGGAGCGGCCGCGTTCGTCAATCGGCGCCTTGCCGACAAGGCGCAGCGTGATAATCCGCCCCAAGGGCGGTTCATCGACATCGACGGTGTTCGGCTGCACTATGTCGAGCGCGGGTCCGGACGCCCGCTGGTTCTGCTCCATGGCAATGGCAGCATGATCCAGGATTTCGAGTCGAGTGGCCTGATCGATCTTGCAGCCAAGGACTATCGGGTCATCGTGTTCGACCGTCCCGGCTTCGGGCACAGTCTGAGGCCGCGCAACGTGGTGTGGACGCCGGCCGCCCAAGCCGACCTTTTCAAAGACGCGCTTGCGCACCTTGGCGTCGACAAGGCGATCGTGCTCGGACATTCCTGGGGCGCATCGGTTGCGATCGCCCTGGCAAGCAGGCACCCCTCATTGGTCGAAGCCTTGATACTGGCGTCGGGCTATTATTTCCCGACGGCCCGCACCGACGCGATGATGGCGATGGCCGGGCCGGCGATACCAGGGTTTGGCGACATCCTCAGTCACACGATCTCGCCGATCCTCAGCCGCCTGATGTGGCCGACGATGCTGCGGCAGCTGTTCGGGCCCAAATCCGTCCCGGAAAAATTCGACGGCTTCCCCAAATCACTGGCGGTGCGTCCGTCGCAGCTTCGTGCGGGTGCCGCGGAAGCGGCGTTGATGGTCCCTTCTGCGA